>JBFKKS010000357.1:0-1561 GCA_041630955.1 Nevskiales bacterium | reverse complement strand
TTCCGAGGTCAGGATAAGGAACAGACCAACTGCATAAATCATCAAACCAATGATGAAGCGGGGATCGGTAAGCCATTCCGGCGTGAGATGGGTGCCCAGGCGGGTGAACCAGGTCGCATTCAAATAGGCGTGAATGGCCGTTACAAACATACCCATGGCCATTACCATCACGCTGAAGCTGCTACGGGTGCCTGGTGCGACGCGAATCGATAACGGAAAGAACCAGCCTCGATTGCCATAGTGCAGCATCCATAAGCCACCGAGAAACAGCGTGGTAATAGTCCAGCTGGCCGCGTCGCTGGCGAGATAAAACCACAGGAAAGACACGGTTGCGGGAATCTCCATCAACCACCAGCCAAGCTTGGGGTTGAGATTGATGCCGTATTTATCCGATGCAAATCTGCCGTAGGGACTCTGGGCAAAGGCACCCGCCACGATCGTAAATGCCGCAAATGCGAGCCCGATCGTCAATACCGTATCGAAGGTTGTATCACCCGTGTACCAGTTCATGTCTGTTTCCTAGTGAAGCAGGCCGAATTCGGCCAGGATAGTTTGTGTATCTGCGCCCAGAGAACGCGCTGCTGAGGCCGCGTAACGCGGCCTCGGAGGCTGAATATCAGCAGCCGAAATTGTCTTTGACCAGTGCCGGTAACGCTGTCGCAGTTCATCAGCCGTAGCAGGCAGGCCATAACCCACGCAGTGGCCCGTGACCTCTGCCAACCCAAGTGAAAGCAACTGCCCACCCCCATTAATGTGGCTATGCCAGGCTGCCAGCGCCGCGTGCAGTCCAGTCAGCGGGTCGGCAATGGCATCTCCTACAAAACAGGGTTCCCCGGTCACCGCCTCCATCAGGCTGCAAAGCCCTGCTGACGCACCTGCATCATCGCCAAACCCAACCCATTCGCCTTGCTCACCTTCACGGCCATAGCCCGTGATGCTGATCCAGCTAAGCCCCGGTCGCGCAGCCATGATTTCCTCAGCCACAATACCCATCTGCCGCAGTCCACGCGGACGCGCAGATTCAACCACGATATCGGCCTTCAGCATCAGCGCCCTGAGCTGCTGCCTTCCCGACTCGCTGTTCAGATCGATGCTGACCGATGCCTTGCCGGCGTTGAGCAGGTCATAAAATGCCCGGTGGCCCTTGCTATTGTTCAGCCGGGCGCCGTCGGGCCGCATTGTCGATTCAAGCTTGATCACCCGGGCGCCGCAATGCTGCAACAAGGATGTACACAGGGGACCGGCCCAGAGCGTGGACAGATCAAGCACCAGTGGCTGTTTGCGTGGCAGTGCTTTGGGACCCTGTGCGATCGTTGTGTACCAACCGTCGTTCACGGTTGGAAACGCGTCCTGTGCAACCGGCAGGCCTAGCTGGCGGGCCCGCTCAACCAGGTCTGTTGTCTTACGCTCAGCCACGATCGCCTGTACTGCCTGCCATTGATCAGGCGCACCATCCAGAGCTTCTGTTTCCAGCCAGGCGGGTAGCAGGGCCCAGTCATCCTCGCGTGCCAAGTTAAGGGCCATACGCCCATCGGCGGTATCCAGCAGTCGGCAGAAACCG
>JBFKKS010000356.1:0-1583 GCA_041630955.1 Nevskiales bacterium | reverse complement strand
GATCCAACCAATCCGCCTCACTGATTTGCCCCACCGCGGTGGGGTAGAAACTGGATGCATTGTTGACCAGGCCATCGAGCCGCCCCCATTGCGACCCGCTGGCGCGCGCCAGCCGATCAAGACTGGCTGCGTCCAGCAGGTCAGCCTGCAGGCAGGCAGCCGAGTCTGCCCGCAGGGCATTGCATGCGGTAGCCAGGGCCTCGGCGAGGTCTCCAGAATCCCGATAGTGAATCAGCACCCGCGCGCCACAGGCATGCAGTTCCCTTGCGATGGCAGCACCGATACGGCGCCCGGCCCCCGTAATTAATACAACCTTCCCATCCATTGACTGGCTCATTTGGTTATCATCTGTTAAACCAGATACCTGTATCACGTCATATCTTACCTGCCGGAGTTAGTATCTTGGACCTGTTACAAGCCGCATTACTTGGCATTCTGCAAGGCATTACTGAATTCCTGCCCATTTCCAGTTCGGGACATCTGGTATTGGCCCCTCTCATTATGGGCTGGAAGGATCAAAGCCTGGTGTTTGATGTGGCCGTCCACTTTGGCACTTTTCTTGCGGTCGCCGCCTACTTTCGTCGCGACCTGGGGCCCATCATCAGCGCGGGCCTGACCTCGCTCCATACACGCAACGTGAGCGAGCCCGAAGCCCGTCTTGCCTGGGGTCTGGTGATCGCGACTATTCCGGCCGCAGTGATGGGACTGCTTTTGCAGCAAGTACTGGAATTGGAGATCGATTCACCCTCGCTCGTCGCAGGCAACCTGATCCTGTTCGGTATGGTCATGTGGTGGGCGGATAGCTTTCTGCGTGGCAAGCGCAGTGAGCGAGACATCCAGTGGGGCGAATTTTTCCTGATTGGTTGCGCCCAGGCCCTCGCGTTGTTCCCCGGCACCTCCCGTTCCGGAATCACCATGACGGCTGCGATGGCTCTCGGACTGAGTCGAACTGCAGCGGCACGCTTCTCGTTCCTGATGGCCTTGCCGGTGGTGCTGATCGCCACCATCTACGAACTGTTCGTTTTGTTTAGTTCACCCGAACCAGCCCCATGGATAACCCTGGCAGTTGGTGCAAGCGCCGCCTTCCTGACGGGACTGGGCTGTATCCACTTCCTGTTATCACTACTGGAGCGGATCGGCTTCCTGCCATTTGTGATCTATCGTTTGATACTGGGCTGCGTCATTTTGATCGTGTTTGTTTAAGCCGGGTTAATCGACGTTTTTCGCCAGGCTTCCAGTTTCGCCAAGCGCCGCCTGTCGATTTCCCTGCCCACTGACTTGCCCTCATAGCCATCGGCCACGACCTCGCCTGCTTGCACACCCATCGCTACCTGCAAGGCCTCACGCAGGTAATCAAGCTGCGGGTAATCACGGTTCTCAAAACCGGTCCGACCCCGCGCATCGCACTCGCAGGCCAACAGAAACTGTTCAAAGCGCTCCGGTTTACGCCATACATCCAGCCGATTCAATAGCTTCAACAAGGTTTTGGCGCGCAATTCCAGGGCGCGGTGCATATAGAGGTGAAACTCGGTCACCAGCAGGGCCAGGTCAGCACAGTCATTCGGTACACGCAGGCGCGCATT
>JBFKKS010000355.1:0-1588 GCA_041630955.1 Nevskiales bacterium | reverse complement strand
GAATCGTGACCTGAGGCTGCGGGGTGGCGACCGATCAAGCGAGTGTGATGCAGATACAGGCAGGCTATGCAGGGCTTGAAAGGGACCCGGATTGGGATCTGGCGCTGGTAGATCCAGCGATATCGCCAGGAGATGGAGAGGCACTGCTCTTGGCACTGGATTTCAGGTGTGACGGTGTGACTACTCCGTAGGTGAATGGTCTTGAAAAAAGCCCGGCTCGGCCGGGCTTTTTTTAGCTTGCTTAATCAGGCAGCCGCCTGGTCATGAGCAGGGCCGGGGTTCAGCCTGGTCTTGCGGTCGTAGCGATCTGCCAGGCTGTCCACCATCGTCAGGAAATGGCGGTTGTCGTGGTCCCATGGATGAAAACCGGGTCTGAAGTAGTCGAGGTAGGGGCCGATGATCAGGCGCATGATGCCCGGACTGACGAACTGGAAGCGAAACGCCTTCCACCAGCCCTTGATATCCAACAACCCGCCATCTTTCTGCACATTGCGCACGAAAAAGGGATAGACCAGCGCCCAGAAAATGATCGTGGCACCGATCAGGCCGGTGATCCTGATCAGGTAACCCCTGAGCTTTTGATCCTTCATCACCTCGCAATAAACGTCGTAAGCGACGGCCTTGTGCTCGGTTTCTTCCAGCGCGTGCCAGTTCCACAGTGCCAGGAAATTTTCCTCGGCGCCCAGCATGGATTCCGGGTTTTCGAGCAGTCCATTGGCCAGGATGGCAGTGAAGTGTTCCAGCGCAATCGTGGCCGAGAGCTGGTGCTCGGGCGGGAGCACCTTTTGCAGTCGTTGCAGCAGGCGCGTCACGATCGCCTCCATTTCTTTCGCCTCGAAACCGGCGTCGGCATAAGCCTGGTTGTAATCCTCATGCTCCCGCCCGTGCATGGCCTCCTGACCGATGAACGCGGTCACCGCCTGTTTAAGGTTGTCGTCGGTGATGACACCCTTGTCCCGGTAATGGCGAACGCTGTCGATAAAAAACCTTTCCCCGACCGGAAAGAAGAGTGACAGGGTATTCATGAAATGGGACATATGGCTACCGGCCGGGTGCCATGAGGTGATATTGCTGGCCTTCAGGTTGAAAGCCAGGTCTCGGCGAATGGGCAGCATAATAAATTACCTCTTTGAGAACTGTTACATTGGATAATGGCACAAATAGCCGAAAATCACAATTCTGCAAAGACGCGTATCTAGCTTCTGCCGGGACCTCTTTGTATACCCTCCAGCACATGGGCTATGCGGTCCCCCAGGAATTTGTTGGCCGCTTTCTCAATGGCTGTCATGGCTTCGATGTTCATGGCCGCCTCGGCCAGTGGTCGCAGTTGCCAGATGACCTCGGATAATTCGGCCACATCTTCTGGCGGCGGCAGTTCATTGCCATAGCGGTCGAAGATCGGCACGATCCGTTTGATCAGTTCATCGGCAACCCGTTGTACGTTGCCACGCATCATGCGCAGGATTTCCAGCATGTCTTCCAGCGGAATACCGAGCTTGACGAGCTCGCTGGCCACGGTGAGCAGTTTTGGGCTGTTGGCGCGGAAACGCGAGCCTTCACGCTCCAGGATGCCCAGCTTGACTGCCTG
>JBFKKS010000354.1:0-1622 GCA_041630955.1 Nevskiales bacterium | reverse complement strand
CCCGTGGGGCACAAGCAGCAGGAAGGCGATTCGCGCACCCCGGAAGGGGAATACGTCATCGACTACCGCAATCCCAATAGCCGTTTTCACAAATCCCTGCACATCTCCTACCCGAACGAGGAGGATCGCAGGCGGGCCAGAGAGCGTGGCGTATCACCGGGTGGTGACATCATGATTCATGGCCTGCCCAATGGCATGGATCTCGCCGCTGTCATCAGCGAGTTCGACTGGACCGACGGTTGCATTGCCGTGAACAACCGCGAAATCGAGGAAATATGGCAAGCTGTACCCAATGGCACAGCTATTACCCTTAAGCCCTGATGTTACAGGCTCCATGATGGAGTCGAAGCGGTGACCCCTGCGCGTCGCCGCACCATCCTGGCACTGTCTCTGCCGATCATCGGTGGCATGACATCCCAGAACCTGCTTAACCTGGTGGATATCGCCATGGTTGGCACGCTCGGTGCTCCCGCACTGGCCGCCGTGGGCCTGGTGAGTTTTGTCACCTTCATGGCCACCGCATTGATTACCGGGCTGTCCTCAGCCGTGCAGGCCACCGCGGCAAGGCGCTACGGAGAGGGCAAGCTGGATGAAACTGCCGTTCCCCTGAACGGGGGACTGCTATTGGCACTGGTGGTTGGCCTGCCACTGTCGATCGGCCTGATCGTGGCCACCCCGTGGCTGTTTCCCCTTCTGATCGATGATCCAGCGGTCATTGAGGAAGGGGTCCCGTACATGACGGCGCGCCTGGTGGCGGTGGTTGCCGTGGGAATGAATTTCTCGTTTCGCGGTTACTGGAATGGCGTGAACCAGTCACGTGTCTACCTGTATACGCTGCTCGTCATGCACGCCGTCAACGTGCTGCTCAACTATTGCCTGATCTTTGGCAAGTTCGGTTTTCCGGAACTTGGCACCCTGGGCGCAGGGATCGGGACTGCCGCCAGCCTGTTTGTCGGCTGCGGCATCTACTTCGTGATGGCCAGGCGCCGTGCGGATACCGCCGGTTTCCTGCACCGCATTCCGAGTCGCGCCCAGTTACAGGCCCTGTTCAAGCTTGGCCTGCCGAGTTCGATCCAGCAGCTCTTTTTTGCGGCCGGCTTCACAGCCCTGTTCTGGATCATCGGCCAGGTTGGCACCAATGAACTGGCCGTGGCCAATGTGCTGATCAACATTACCCTGGTCGCTGTACTGCCCGGCATCGGCATGGGCCTGGCTGCAGCGAGCCTGGTCGGACAGGCGCTGGGCCGCCAGGACCAGGTTGATGCCCATCGCTGGGCCTGGGATGTGTGCAAGATTGGTGCGGTTATCTTTGCCTGCCTTGGGCTGCCGATGGTGCTGCTGCCTGACCTGCTACTGAGCGCATTTCTCCACGAGCCACAGCTGATCGAGCTCGGCCGTTGGCCGCTGCGACTGGTCGGTCTGGGCATCGCGCTGGACGGAATTGGCCTGATCCTGATGAACGCCTTGCTGGGCGCGGGTGCCAGTGGCCCCGTGATGCGTGTCGGTATCGGCCTGCAATGGCTGATCTTCCTGCCACTGGCCTGGCTGCTCGGACCGTTCCTAGGCTTTGGCCTGACGGTGATCTGGATCGCGTTTATGGGCTACCGACTGGTCCAGGCGCT
>JBFKKS010000353.1:0-1637 GCA_041630955.1 Nevskiales bacterium | reverse complement strand
CGCTTGCTTGCTACCAGCCAGCTCGACGGGCGCAGTGGCCTGTATACCCTGATCACCCTGTACCGATTTGACCGTGATCAGGTTTTCACGGATGCAGAGCGCGAGCTACAGGCATTCGCTAGCTATCACATGGTTGAGGCCTATTCGCATGTTTTCTTTCTGCATCTGAATCGCCCCATTAGAAAACGGCGCAGTACCGTAGCGGCAGTCGTTGATCGCGAAGGTGTATTGCGCGAGGTGGAACAGGGCTTTCTGGACTTGCTGGAGAAGAAATACCCGAATTGGCAGGGAGTGAACCTGCCTTTTGAACTGATGATCGATAAAGATCGATACGCAGTTGGTGATCTCTGTGTGGAGTTGTCACCGTTGACCGATCTGTTCCTTGTACGACTGCATGAAGAGGGGCCACTGGACACACTGACTGCGCGAGAGCGGCAGGTGGTGTTTGCGGTTTGCCGGGGGCTTTCTCACAAGGCCATCGCACGTGAACTGGGACTGGCACCGACGACAGTTTCCAGTCATTTGTATCGCGCTTATCACAAGCTCGGAATCGAGAGTCGCGGCGCATTAGTGGAGCTCGTGCAGCGAGTCCATTAAGGCAACTATTTGGGCGTTCAATGGCGTCGGCCTTGCTCCAAAGGCGCGGGTCATAGAAAATAGCCGGCTCCGTGCGTCCCAAAAGTCCATTTTTGACGCCGTTCAAATCAGGAGCAACATCTTGTCCCAGGCCGAACTTTCCCGCCGCGACCGGGCTAACGCCATTCGTGCGCTCGCCATGGATGCCGTTCAGCAGGCCAAGTCCGGCCATCCCGGTATGCCCATGGGCATGGCTGATATCGCTGAAGTCCTATGGCGTGACTATCTGCGCCACAACCCGACCAATCCGAACTGGGCAGACCGTGATCGCTTTGTGGTCTCCAATGGTCATGGTTCGATGCTGCTGTATGCCTTGCTGCATCTATCGGGTTATGACCTGCCGATGGAGGAACTGAAAAATTTCCGTCAGCTGGGTTCCAGAACGCCAGGGCATCCCGAATATGGCATTACGCCCGGGGTAGAAACCACCACCGGGCCGCTGGGCCAGGGCCTTGCGAATGCAGTGGGTATGGCATTGGCCGAGCGCGCACTGGCAGCACATTTCAACTGTGATGGATTTGATATCGTCGACCATTACACCTATGCCTTTGTAGGTGATGGCTGTTTGATGGAAGGCATATCCCATGAGGTCTGTTCCCTGGCGGGTACCCTGGGCCTGGGTAAGCTTGTTGTTTATTACGACGACAACGGCATTTCCATTGATGGGGAAGTGGCCGGCTGGTTTAAGGACGACACCCCGGCCCGCTTCGAGGCCTACGGCTGGCAGGTGATCCGGGATGTTGACGGACACGACGCTGCTGCTATCAAGTCAGCGACAGAGGCGGCCAGGGATGAGGCCTTCAGGCCCACGCTGATCTGCTGCAAGACGGTGATCGGCTGGGGCTCGCCAAACAAACAGGGTACGGAATGGGTCCATGGCGCCCCACTGGGTGATGAAGAAGTCGCGGCGACGCGAGAGTCGATTGGGTGGAATCACGGTCCCTTTGAAATTCCGCAAGAGATTTATACCGGCTGGGATGCACGGTCTGCTGGCGCCGAGG
>JBFKKS010000352.1:0-1638 GCA_041630955.1 Nevskiales bacterium | reverse complement strand
CGAGACCTGCTCACGCCTGTATGAGGAATTAACAACCGCCGGTATCGATGTCGCGCTGGATGACCGCGGCCTGCGGCCCGGTGCGATGTTTGCTGACGCCGACCTGGTCGGTATTCCACATCGCGTGGTCATTGGCGAGCGCGGTCTGGATGCTGGCAAGCTGGAATACAAGCGCAGGAGTGCTGACGAAGCCAGCGAAATTGAGCCCTCCGCTGCGGCCATCCTTGCCGCCATGGATGACGCCTGAGTCTGATGCTTCGCTGGCAGTGGTTCGCAGTCTGGCTCAGCCTGTTACCGGCAGGTGCCTGGGCACAAGCCGCTGGACAGGGCCAGGCGCTTGACCCCGATCTGCTCAAGGCCTTTATCCAGGCGACCGAAACGACCGACAGATTCGCCGATCGTTTCGAGGCAGAGGTATGGCTCGTCGATATGAATACCCGACTGGCGCGGTTTCTGGATAATCCCCAACAACGGATTCAGATCCTCAAGGCTGTGCATCGGGAAGCAGCCCGAACCGGGCTGCCGCCGGAATTGATTCTGTCCGTGATCGAAGTTGAGAGCCGCTTCGATCGGTATGCCATCTCATCGGCCAGCGCACTGGGACTGATGCAGATCATGCCTTTCTGGCTGGAAGAAATTAAGAAACTGCCAGCCTATCGCGGACTGGTGGCAAGTGGGCGCCTGAACGACAACCTGTTCGATATTGATACCAATATCTGGTTCGGCTGCACGATTCTCAAGCACTATAACGACCGCGAGCGAGGCAAGGTATGGAAAGCACTGGCAAGGTACAACGGCAGTATTGGCAAAAACTGGTATCCAGCCCGCGTGTTTCGTGCTCGAGATAAACACTGGTTCAAGCAATAGCGAGTTTACCCATGCGTATTTATCACAACCCCCGCTGCTCGAAATCACGGCAGACCCTGGAACTGATCAGGCAGGCCGGTATCGAGCCAGAAATCGTGCTGTACCTGGAAACCCCACCCGATGAACAGACCCTGCGTGAGCTGATCAGCAAACTGGGTATTGGCGCCCGTGACCTGTTGCGCAAGGGCGAGGATGAGTACCGGCTGGCCGGCCTGACCGGCGACAGCAGCGACGAGGACGCCATCGCCGCGATGCTCAAGTATCCGCGTCTGATAGAGCGACCCATCGTCGTGAATGGCCAGCAGGCTGTGCTGGGCAGGCCCCCTGAAAACGTGCAGGCGTTGCTGGCATGAGCGATATCCTGATCCTTTACTACAGCCGCCATGGCGCGACTGCCGAGATGGCCCAGCATTGCGCCCGCGGTGTTGAGGCCGTCAATGGCATGAATGCCCGACTGCGCACGGTGCCGCCGGTGTCTGCAGAGTGTGAGAAAACCGCCGATGACATTCCCGCCGATGGACCGCCCTATGTACAACTAAGCGACCTGCAGGATTGCGCCGGCCTGCTACTGGGCAGTCCCACGCGCTTCGGCAATATGGCCGCACCACTGAAGTATTTCCTGGACCAGACCAGCAGCTTGTGGCTGAAGGGCGCACTGGCAGGCAAACCGGCAGGCGTATTCACCTCTACCGCCAGTCTGCACGGTGGGCAGGAAACCACCCTGCTGTCGATGATGTTGCCGCTACTGCATCACGGCATGCTGATCTGCGG
>JBFKKS010000351.1:0-1655 GCA_041630955.1 Nevskiales bacterium | reverse complement strand
TCAATCGTCGCCTGGCCTCAATTGGCCGACTGATTCGCTTTGATCCACGCGGCAGCGGGTTATCCGATGCCCGCCCAGATGACGGGCAGGGCCTGGCCGAGCACTGGGCAGAAGACCTGATGGCGGTGATGGATGCCGTGAGATCTGCTTCGGTCAATATTCTGGCCGTAGCCACAGAATAGCTGATTGCTTCTGAATTTAGGCGCTGTTGCAGCATCGGCCTTATACTGGGTCGCCCCATTAACGACAGGCAACATGGCCAAACCCAATTACAACTATGAAAAACGCCAGCGCGAGCTGAAGAAAGCCAAGAAACAGGAAGAGAAGCGGCTCAAGAAGCAGCGACCTGCGGATGACAGCACAGACACCACTACTCCGGATACCCCCGCTGCGGAATAAGCCCGGCTATCACTAACATCCACATTCGCAGGATGCGATGAAAACACCCAAGCCCTTACTCCCGCTCATCGAAGACGGCATCGTCGATCGTGTGCTGCGCCAACTGCAAAGCGGTAAGGAAGCCGCAGTATTCCTGGTCAAATGCGGCAGCAGCATACGCTGCGCAAAGGTCTATAAAGATATTGAACAGCGCAGCTTCCATAACCTGGTGCAATACCAGGAAGGGCGCAAATCTCGCGGCAGCCGCAACTCGCGGGCCACGGGTAAGCGCAGCCGGCACGGGCGCAGGGTCCAGCAGGCCGAATGGAAAAGTGCTGAAGCCGACGCCCTGTACAAACTCAGGGATGTCGGCGTTCGCGTGCCCAAACCCTATGGCATGTTTGAAGGCGTGCTGCTGATGGAACTGGTGCAGGATGCGGATGGACTGCCGGCCCCACGCCTGAACGAAGTGGCGATGGACAAAGAGCAGGCTCTGGAATGGCATGCCTTCATGATTCAGCAAATCGTGCTCATGCTCAGTGCCGGGCTGATTCATGGTGACCTTTCGGAGTTCAATGTGCTGGTTGGTGCCGACGGCCCGGTCATTATTGATCTGCCCCAGGTCGTCAGTGCCGCCGGCAATAACAATGCCTACGCCATGCTGGAACGCGATGTAAACAATATGCGTAGCAGCTTCGGTGCAGCCGCCCCGGAATTACTCAAGACCCGCTATGCGGCAGAGATGTGGGCGCTGTACAAGTCTGGCGACCTGCATCCGAGCACGGTTTTGACGGGTGAGTTTGCCGAAGATCTCCATGAGGTCGATGTCGATGCCGTGCTGGACGACATTGAAGAGGCCCGTCTCGAGGCCGAAGACCGGGCCTTGCGTAAAGCCGCTGCCCTGGAACCCGACGGCTACTAACTAGACTTGATTGTCTGGCAAGTCATCCCTAAGACTGTCACCATCTAGTCACTGAAAGCTTGCCAATCGTCTGGGGACGCGATGCAACAACCTGATACCCGCTTCACGAATGTCGGCGACGACCGCGTTGCCTACCAGGTGCTGGGCGAAGGCCCGCATGACATCGTGGCGTCTGGCGGTCAGTGGAGCAATATCGACATTGAATGGGAACATCCCACGGTGGCCCGGTTCAATCGTCGCCTGGCCTCAATTGGCCGACTGATTCGCTTTGATCCACGCGGCAGCGGGTTATCCGATGCCCGCCCAGATGACGGGCAGGGCCTGGCCGAGCACTGGGCAGAAGACCTGATGGCGG
>JBFKKS010000350.1:0-1680 GCA_041630955.1 Nevskiales bacterium | reverse complement strand
TCAGCCAGCACGGCAGCGGTCAGGCTGGTGGTCGTCGTCTTGCCGTGCGTTCCGGCCACCGCCACGCCAAAGCGGAAACGCATTAATTCGGCCAGCATCTCCGCGCGTCTCACAACCGGGATTAGTTGCTCTCTGGCGGCCAACAACTCGGGATTGGCAGGATCGATGGCGGTCGAAACCACGACCACATCACTGGCTTTAATGTTGTCCGCCGCATGCCCAAAGTAGACGGTTGCCCCCAGCGCCTCGAGACGTTCAATCGCGGCGTTACTGCGCAGGTCGGAACCCGATACCTGATACCCCAGATTGCATAACACTTCAGCAATGCCGGCCATGCCAACGCCGCCTATACCGACCAAGTGGATGTGACGCACCCGCCGCATGGCCAACTCCAGCATATTGCCGCTGACCGGGTTCACGCTGCAGCCTCCAGTTGAATACCAGCGGCCGACAGGCAATGCGCCACGATGTTCTCCGTCGCCAGAGGCCAGGCACAGTCTCTGGCCGCCAGGGCCATTTTCTGCAAGCGGGCACGATCAGAAATCAGTGAGCGAAGGGTCTTGGCCAGACGCGCCGCATCGAGCTCGGATTCCTGGATAAGCAGGGCTGCCCCGGCATCGACCAGGTATTGCCCATTACGCGTTTGATGATCATCCACTGCATGCGGGAAAGGCACCAGCAGGGCCGGCAAGCCGGCGGCCGCCAGTTCAGCCACAGTGAGCGCTCCCGAGCGACACACCACCAGATCTGCCCAGGCATAGGCCTCTGCCATATCCTCGATAAATTCAACCACCCGCAACGCGTTACCCATCTCACCCTGCAGTTCGGCATAGGCCTGTTCAGCCACTTCGCGCGTACGCCCCGCCTGATGCCAAACCTGGGGTCTTTCGGCTGACGCAAGTAACCCCAGCGCCTCGGGCAGGAGTTTATTCAGCGCCAACGCACCCAGGCTTCCCCCCACCACCAGCATGCGGACTGGGCCGGAATGGTCCGCCTGGCGGGCTGCCGGTGCAGGCAGTTGAAGAATCTCAGCACGTACCGGGTTACCCACGGCCACGGCCTTTTGCGTGGCGGGGAATGTGCCCGGAAAAGCCTCCAGCACCGTAGTGGCAATGCGCGCCAGCAGTCGATTGGTCAGACCGGCCACCGCGTTCTGTTCATGAATGACCAACGGGAGCCGTAGAATACGTGCTGCCAAGCCGCCTGGGCCCGCTGCGAAGCCGCCCATACCGAGTACTAATCTTGGCTTCTGGCGGCGTAGCACGGAGAGGGCCGAAGCCACTGCCCGCAAGACCCTGAACGGTGCAGTCAACCACGACAACGCACCTTTGCCACGCAACCCCTCAACGGGAATCCACTCTGACTCGAAGCCAGCCGCAGGCACCACGCGTGCCTCAAGTCCCGTCGCCGTCCCCATCCATACTATGCGGGCACCATGTTGACTCTGAAGAGCGCGCGCCACTGCCATCGCAGGAAACACGTGGCCGCCCGTCCCGCCGGCCATCACCATCACAGTCCCGATACCGCCAGTCATGCCCGCGCCTCCCGGGCGGCCCGACGTTGCTTGGCGGCCTTGCTCAGCCCATTGAATTCACGGGTTTCGTGGTCCACCCGCAGCAGCAATGCAATCAGGACACATACAACCACCAGACTGCTACCTCCATAGCTGATCAGCGGCAG
>JBFKKS010000349.1:0-1703 GCA_041630955.1 Nevskiales bacterium | reverse complement strand
TCGCCCGGCGCCGTGGATGCGGGCTGCGCGGATGCGATCAATCTGCTGCTGAGTGCGTTTGCGTTTGATCCCCCCATGATCTTTGCCGGTGGCCCGTTCTCCGACCGGGCGGGTGCCGAGCATAACGACTTTGCTGATTTCATCCCCCTCGACAGCTACGAAGCGTTCGCCTGGCGCCTCAAGATCGAAGGCTCGCTGGGCCTGCCCGAACGCGAATTCAATGGCCCCGTGAAGGGCTGGCAGCAAACCTATCGTGATGGCCTGGCCGCGTTGGATGCCGCAGCGGCAGGCTATGGGGCACCTGACTTTGCCAGCCTGCCCCTGGAAACCCGGGATTTGCTGCTACGCTCGGGCGATGACCCCTTGATTGCAGACCTGGTGGACGTGGCATTCCTGCATACCCTGGATGCCATGTACGGTGCCCCTGAATACGGCGGTAACCGTAACCTGGTTGGCTGGGGCTTTACCGAGTACGAGGGTGATGTGCAGCCACGTGGTTTCACCGATGAACAGGTCACCCAGCCTGATAATCCCGGCCTGTTTGACCTCGCACCTGCACCGGCTGGCAGTGGTGTCACTACCGGCAATTCACGCCTGCGTTCCTCAGCCTTGCTACCCGTACCCGACCTGGATGATGCCCTTGAAATGCGCAGGGCCTTTAACGATCTGGTAGCGATGACCTCCGGGGAGTTGTCGCTCGGCATGATGCAGAACAGCCAGGGAAGCCTGAAGAAACTACGCGCAGAAATCAGCAAGCTCACACCAGGGGAGTCGAAATAATGGCGCGCACAGCAATCGTTATCGGTTCTGGTCCGGCCGGTGGTGTCACCGCCTGGGCACTGAGCCAGGCTGGCTGGGATGTCACCGTACTGGAGCGCGGCCGCAACCTGAGGCCCGGTTTCGGCGAAGTTCCGAGCAGCGAACTCGGCACACTCTACGGCAGTGATGAAATCAAGGGCGCGCGATCTTTCGGCTTTCCCGATCCGGTGATGGAGCCCATGACCGGTCGCACCCAGTCCGAGGCGGCTGCGGGCACGCAGCGCAGCGCGCAGGGTGCGGTGGTGAACATGGGGGCGGCAGTCGGCGGCACATCCATGCATTACAACGCCAAGTTCCCGCGTTTCTGGAAGCAGGACTTCACTCAACTCTCTGATCTGGGTCCCGTCGATGGCGCGCAGATGGCCGACTGGCCGATCAGTTATGACGAACTGGAACCCTACTACGACGAGGTGGAATACCAGATTGGTGTGCAGGGCGATGTTGACCAGATGCCGGACTTCGTACTGGCGCAATCACCACGCTCACGCCAGTTCGTGATGCCACCCAACCCGACCGGTTATGCCGCGCAGCTGCTGGCCGAGGGCGCGCGACGAGTCGGCTACTCGCCCTTCCCCTACCCGGCGGCAGTGAACTCGGTTGAGTTCGACGGGCGTCCGCGCTGCAATTCCTGCCAGCTCTGTTCGGGCTTCGGTTGCCCGATCAATGCACGGGGTGACTCGCTGGTGTCCTTCCTTAACCCGGCCGTACTCAGCGGCAAGACGCGGGTAATTGAACGTGCGTTGGCTTATCGCATTGAAACCAACGCCGCAGGAAGCAGGGCCACGGCGGTGCATTACTACGACAATAACGGCGATTCCCAGAGTCTGTCGGCCGACAAGATTCTGATTGCCGGCAGCCCGATCCAGACGGCCCGCCTGCTGCTG
>JBFKKS010000348.1:0-1740 GCA_041630955.1 Nevskiales bacterium | reverse complement strand
GGGCTGCTGCCGGTTGTAGCCGTACCGCTGCATGCCGGCGTCCAACTGGTGTCAAATGGCTCGCGTACGCTGGCCTACCTGTCACACGTGGACTGGTCATCATTGCGCTGGTTCCTGCTAGGTGCCATACCGGCCCCGTTTATTATTGCGCCCCTGATACTGCGTGCCGATGCCAACATGATCCGGCTGCTGATGGCTGGTTTCATTCTGCTGGCGATGGCACCGCGGGCGTTGTCCTTTATTCACCTGCACGGCCGCGCCGGAATGGTGGTGGCGGGTGTACTGGCCGGTGGTGTAGGAATGATAGTGGGTGCCAGCGGCACCTTGATTGCCCCGTTCTTTCTGCGCGATGACTGGGACAAGCAGCGCGTTATTGCCAGCCTGGCCGTGTGCCAGTCGGCTGCTCACCTGCTCAAGATCGCAGCGTTCGCCAGTTATGGCTTCAATGTCCTTGAATATTGGTACTGGCTGTTACCTATGTCCCTGGCCGTGATTGCGGGTACCTGGTGGGGCAGGCATCTGCACGGCAGGCTTAACGAGGCCCAGTTTCAGGGCCTGTTTCGCGGCATCCTGTTGGTGCTGGCGGCCAAGCTGGCCTGGGATGGGGCCAGCGGGTTGATGATTTAAATCACACCTCGCCAGGAGCGGGGCGCGCCTTTGCAGCCTGTTCCGGGTCGCTGATGCTGACACCCAGGTCGCGTAACCGGCCATCACTGAGGCCGTAGATAATGCCGTGCACAGCGACGTTTTGCCCGCGTGCCCAGGCATCCTGCAGGACGGTGGTCTGGCCCACGCGAAAAACCTGCTCCATCACGTTTAATTCACATAGGCGGTTGGTGCGTGCTGCGCCTTCGAGGCTCATGAGCTCCTTGCGGAAAAGCCAGGCCAGTTCACGAATACCACGTAACCAGTTGTCTGTCAGACCGACTTTTGTGTCAGTGACGGCCGCGTGGACACCGCCGCAGCCGTAATGGCCACAGACCAGGATTTCCTCGACCTTGAGTACATCCACGGCAAATTGGAGTACGGACAGCGCGTTCAAATCACTGTGGTTGACCAGGTTAGCGATGTTGCGATGGACAAACACCTCGCCGGGCATCAGGCCAATGATCTGGTTGGCTGGCACACGGCTGTCGGAACAGCCGATCCATAGGTAGCGCGGTGATTGCTGGGCCGCCAGCCGCTTGAAAAAATCAGGCTGGTCCTTGGTGATGCTGTCCGCCCAGTGCTGGTTGTTGGCCAGTAAAGCCTCTAAGTCCGTCATATCATGCTTCCCTGAATACTATTTCAAGAGGCGCAAAATTCGCCCATCACGTTAAGCTGCCGGATAATACCCGTCTTTCCAAAATGACGCAGCGCATGCAACAAGAAATTATTCCAATTCCCGGCTTTAGTGAACCTGTCAGCTCGATGACGCACCTGTTTGGCACGGTGCCGTTTACCGTGGCCGCCGGATTTCTGATCTGGCACACCATGCGACGCAAGCCCGCAGGTTATCACCTGCTTTGGGTCTGCCTGCTGATTTTTTCCAGCCTGTTTATGCTCTCCATGAGCGGGGTCTATCATCTGCTCGAACCCGGTGGTGCGGCCCGCGCAGTGCTGCAACGCCTTGACCACGCAGCAATATTTGTGATGATTGCCGGCACGTTCTCAGTTGCCCATGCCATCTTGTTTCATGGCCTTGGCCGTTGGCTGGTGCTGGTGATCATGTGGCTGGCGGTGGCAACAGGCATAGCACTC
>JBFKKS010000347.1:0-1769 GCA_041630955.1 Nevskiales bacterium | reverse complement strand
GCCACTTGAGTGAACGGCTACCCATAACCTGGCCCGAGCCCACAGCGAGTGAGAGGCTTTACGCTTACAGGAGAAGCATCGAACCCGCTCCGTAGGACCTGATTGTGAAGCCTCATTCATTATAACGCGTTATATTTGTGATATTATCACCCGATGAGTCAGCGCGAAGAAAACAAGCAGGAGAATCGCCGCAAGATATTGAAAGCGGCCGAACTGATTATCCGTAAGGAGGGCATCGAAAAGCTGTCGATGCGTCATCTGGCAAAACGGGCCGGTGTCAGCCTGCGCACACCCTACAATCTGTTTGGCTCCAAGACGGATGTACTGCTGGGCCTGTTCAATGAAACGATACGGGACATCATGACCCTGACCTTCGGCAACACGAGCGAAATGTCCACGGATTTCCTGCTGACCCTACCGGACAAAATTGGCAGAAAATTCAAGGAAGACGAAGCTTATTATCAGGGCATCTACTGGCAGATCATGAGCGCCGATGCATCTGAGGCACGAGACCGGGCCATTGTTGGCCTGACGACCATCATGCGACCGGTCGTCGCCAAGGCACAGGCGAACAAGGAACTGGATCCTGGTCTCGACACAGCAACCTACAGCCGCCACATCATGTTGCTGGCCCTTGCCCTGGTGGGCATGTGGGGTGGACAGCAACTCACCCTGGATGACATGACACGGCAGGTGAGATATGCCTGGTGCAGCAGCCTGCTGTCTCATTGCACGCGTAAGTCCCGCTCGATGCTGGAAAAGCAACTGCGCAAACTATCCCTGGCGCTTACGGCCTGAGACGCTTACTCCACGCGATTGTTGATGACGCCCATCTGCTCTACGTGGATGACGACGCGGTCTTCCGGCTGCAGGTCATATCTGCCTTCACTGGCATCCTTGATGTAGACCTCCATCACATTGGCAACCAGCGAACCCTGCAGGCCGCTGAACAGCCAACGGGACAGGCCACGCAGCTTCTGTCCCAGCGCAATCCCATTGAAGATCGTGCCATGTGGCGTACCTGACATCAGCAGGGTGCGCGCGGGTATGGGCTTGCCCTGTTCCATGAGGCGCACCTGCTGATCGTGGTAATCCCATTGCCAGTCCCTGCTTAGCCAGGTCTGACGCAGCATTTCGTCGTAATCCCATACGCCGGCCGATACCGGCGCCATCTGGCGAAGGCGGTTGTTCACATACAGCCTTAGCTGAAGCGCCTTGGCAAAGGCCCGGTGATCACGCGGAATGACGAACAGGTTGCCCACCGGCAAGGCGGTTGGAAAACTTTTGCCGGTGGTAAATCCGACCCCTGACTCGATGTCATCCACGTTGATATGCCTGAGCAATGTGGCCCGGTCGGTATAGTCGTTCGCCAGAATCAGGCCCATGGGGGCGTCGGCATCGCCATTTTCGTCCAGCGGCGCAAGCGTGACCCAGGCCAGTTCGACTTCAAAGTCCAGCAAGCCCTGGTTGGAGACGCGATCATAGGGTCCCGTGGGCTCGACCTTCTTGGGAAACAGGAAAGGCCCCTCTTCCACCGAAGCATCCTCGGCATGCTCGGGGTAGTTGGCGCCCACGGCGATGTGGTCGCTCGTGAGATCAACGGGCATAGTCAGTCGCACTGCCGGTACATTTACCCGGCCTGCACCTTCCAGCCCGGCTATCAGCTCCAGGATGCCCTCGTAGCCATGGCGGTTGTACAGGTCAATCGGGTCGGCCATACCCAGGTCGACACCTATGACCCGTCCTTGTGCATAGGACTGCACGGCCAT
>JBFKKS010000346.1:0-1776 GCA_041630955.1 Nevskiales bacterium | reverse complement strand
GGTGGACAGCCTGGCAGATCGCTACGACCGCAAGACCAGGCTGAACCCCGGCCCTGCTCATGACCAGGCGGCTGCCTGATTAAGCAAGCTACAAAAAAGCCCGGCCGAGCCGGGCTTTTTTCTAGACCATTCACCTACGGTGTGGCTACGCCGTCACACCTGAAATCCAGTGCCAAGAGCAGAGCCTCTCCATCTCCTGGCGATATCGCTGAATCTACCAGCGCCAGATCCCAATCCGGGTCCCTTTCAAGCCCTGCATAGCCTGCCTGTATCTGCATCACACTCGCTTGATCGATCGCCACGCCGCAGCCTCAGGTTACGATTCGCTTTGGGCACGCCACTTGATATTGCATCCCATACTGGGCCGCTGCTCATCCAGAGCAGGCTGCCCCGCCAGCAAGGCATCCAGCGCAGCACGCAGGTCTGCCCCGGTGAGCGGCTGGTTGTTGCCCGGTGTCGAGCCATCCAGGCGTCCGCGATAAACAAGCTTCAGGTCGCCATCAAACAGGTAGAAATCCGGCGTGCAGGCCGCGTCATAGGCTCGCGCGGTGGCCTGCGTTTCATCATACAGGTAGGGAAACGGGTAGCCCTGCTCGGCCGCATGCCGACGCATTTCATCAGGGCCGTCCTGTGGATAGCTGGTGGCATCGTTACTGCTGATGGCCACGAAACCGACACCCCTGGCCTGATAGTTGTTGGCGAGTTTCACCAGCTCGCTGTTGACATGCAGGACGTAGGGACAGTGGTTGCAAATGAACATGACCACGGTCGCCAACTCGGATCGCAGGTCTGCAAGGCTGAGGGTGCTGCCTGAGACCGTGTCGGGCAAAGAGAAATCCGGCGCCCGGGTACCGAGCGGCAGCATATTGGAAGGAGTGAGAGCCATGCGCTATACCTTTGCGTAACCAGGACGACTTATTACGTTGGTCGAATACTACCAGCAACAGATAGTCGACAGGCGCGCCAGCTACCGGTACAATGCCCAACCTTATCCGCTTATCCGTATAAATTGATATAGCCCAAAAACAGGGCACGCCCGGAGGAATCATGCTCAAGGATTATGTATTTACCTCGGAATCCGTTTCCGAAGGCCATCCCGATAAGATCTGCGACCAGATCTCCGACGCTATCCTGGATGCCTATCTGGCCCAGGATGCCAATGCCCGCGTGGCCTGCGAGTCGTTGACCAAGACCGGCATCGCCATGGTGGCCGGCGAGATCAAGGTCACCAAGGGCGTGCATATTGATGCCGAAAACATCATTCGCAACGTCATTGAAGACATTGGCTACACCTCCTCCGAGATCGGCTACGACGCCGAAACCTGTGCCGTGATCAATGCCCTGGGCAAGCAGTCCATGGACATCAACCGTGGCGTTGACCGTGACAAGAAGGACATGAAGAAAATGGGCGCCGGCGACCAGGGCCTGATGTTCGGCTATGCCTGTGACGAAACGAGTGCACTGATGCCCGCGCCAATCCAGTATGCACACCGGCTGGTTGAGAAGCAGGCCAAGCTGCGCCGGGGCAAGCTCAAGTGGCTGCGTCCGGATGCCAAGAGCCAGGTGAGCCTGCGCTACGAGGACAGCAAGCCGGTCGCCATTGATGCGGTGGTGCTGTCGACCCAGCACAGTGAAGACATCTCCACCAAGGCACTGCGTGAAGCGGTGATGGAAGAGATCATCAAACCGGTCCTGCCGGCCAAGCTGCTGCATAAAGACACCAAGTACCACATCAACCCGACGGGTCGCTTCGTTGTTGGCGGACCCATGGGCGAT
>JBFKKS010000345.1:0-1780 GCA_041630955.1 Nevskiales bacterium | reverse complement strand
TGCCTTCCACCCGCAAGTCCAGCACCAGCCAGGTCGCCATAAAAATCACCACGGTAATGGTCATGATCAGCAGCAGTCGCGACAAGACCTGGGCAACGATGAACTCGAAGGCGGTCAGCGGCGTCGCATTCAGGCGTTTCAGGTAACCATTCTTGCGATACCGCACGATGACGTAGCCAACACCAAACAGGCAGGAAAACATCATGTTCATGCCAAGAATGCCAGGCACCAGCCAGTCCACGTAGCGCACCTCCTCGCCATCGACTGTCTGGCGCTGAAAACCTTCAACGCCCTTTGCCAGGGGCTTGCCGCCGAGCATACGTTCAAGCGTGTACCCCTTTGGCGAGGTGGTATTCACCCAGTAGTGCGGCGGCTCAACAGTCAGGTCCAGTAGCAGGTCGATTTGATGGCGACTGATCTTGTCGACCGCCGGCTCCAGCTTATCCACCTTGAAGAAATAGATGTACTGCGTGGCCAGGAACGGATGCAGATCTGATGACAGTTCCTGCGCTTCAGTGAACACACCCACCTTATACAGGGGCTTGCCTTCTCCCGAGAAGATCAGTGCCAGACCCAGCAACAGGACAACCGGCAGCACGATATTCCAGCCCAGCGAGGAACGGTCGCGCAGGAATTCGAGGTTGCGGACGCGGGTCACGGCCGCGATGCGTTTCAAACTTTCACGCATGATCAGGCCCTGAGTTCCTTACCGGTTAGTTGCAGAAACAGGTCTTCCAGGGTCCGTGGTCGGACCTCGAGGCTCTGTAATGAAATATTTTCTGCCAGCAGCGTTTCAATCGTGGCATTGACGTCATTGGTCAGGATCTCGACCCGCCCCGGCTTAAGCAGCAGTGGCAGGGGGAAAGCCGTCACATCAACCGGGAAGTGCTCCCGCGGCAACTCGACGACCACATCGCTGAAATGCTCGGTCAGCAGTTCATCGGGGGATCCCTGCGCGATGATGCGGCCATGATCCATGATGGCGATTTCGTCACACAGCCGGTAGGCCTCTTCCATGTAATGAGTAGTCAGCACAATGGTCTTGCCGCGTGCCTTGATGCCGTTGATCAGGTCCCAGAAGTTGCGCCGTGCCTGGGGGTCCAGGCCGGTGGTCGGTTCATCCAGGAAAACGACATCCGGATCATTCACTAGGGCAATAGCCAGCAGCAGGCGCTGTCGCTGACCGCCGGAAAGAAATCGCGAATCACGTTCAAGCAAATCCTCCAGCGCACAGAGTCTCACCAGGTCATCAAAGGGCATGGTGCGGGTATAGAAGCGGGCAAACAACTGGAGTTGGTCGCGCACCTTGAGGTAATCCTGCAGGGCAGTCGACTGGAACTGGATACCCGCCTCCTGCTTGAAGCGTGGTCCGAGCGGCTCCCCTCTATAGAGCACATCGCCACTGCTGGGCTGGATGATCCCTTCCATGATCTCGACCGTGGTGGTCTTGCCGGCACCATTGGGGCCAAGCAGGCCGAAACAGCGACCCGATGGCACGGCGAAACTGACCCCGTTCACCGCCTGCACGGCCGGATAGTGCTTGACCAGATTGCGGACTTCCAGAATGGCAGACATGGATAAACGACAGTTTCGCGGCCGCAGAGATTAGCAGAACTTAAACGTGCAGGCTTGCGGCCACCCGGCTTCACCGACACAATCTGCCGCCACTTCATGTCCTCAAGGAGC
Organism: Nevskiales bacterium; assembly: GCA_041630955.1. GTDB lineage: Bacteria > Pseudomonadota > Gammaproteobacteria > Nevskiales > CAJXLF01 > JBFKKS01. The sequence continues at coordinate 94 of JBFKKS010000345.1, read as the reverse complement.
TCACTTAATGTCCACCCTAACTGTTTCGGCTGTCGGCAGCATGATGTTCTGGTCACGTTGGTTACAGGCACCGCTCTATATGGGACTCATCGTG
>JBFKKS010000344.1:0-1797 GCA_041630955.1 Nevskiales bacterium | reverse complement strand
ATCGGCATCAGCTTTTATGCCCCCGAGGCAACCCCGCAGATCACCCGTCATCTGGCAGCCAATGAAATTCTGTTTATGAGCTACCCTGGGGATTACACGACCGACCCCAGTGGCACCGCCTTCCAGCCGGTGCCAGATGGCTATGCCAGTAATTTCCTGGCGATTGAGGCACTGGAAGTGGCTGCGCCTGTCAATGTCACAACGCTGGTAACCGTCGGCGACTCCATTACTGATGGCTCTGGCTCCACGACGCGTACCATTGACCTGTCCGCCGACCCCATGACGTCGACTGACCAACGTTACCCCAACCACCTGCAACGGCGTATTGACGCAGCCGGCCTGCCACTGACCGTTGCCAATGCCGGCATCGGCGGTAGTGAATTACTCAGCGATGCCTGGTTGCCCCAGTTCGGTGTCAGTCTGCTGGAACGGTTCGACTACGACGTGCTGGAAGTGACTGGCGTCAGCCATGTACTGCTGATGATCGGCACCAATGACTTCGGCAACCCCAAAGCAGGCGGCGCGCCCAGTCCGGAAGACATGATCGCCGGCTTTATGGCTTTGATTGACCGGGCGCATACTGCGGGGCTGAAGATCACCCTGGGCACCATCCCCCCCGCCGAGGGTGCGGTTACCGACGGTCTGCCGGTGGTTGGCGATTTGCCAGTCGGCATCGATGTGATGCACGGCACGCCGGAGGCCCGTCAGTCACGCGATGCCGTCAATGCCTGGATACGCGAACAGCAACTCAGTGATGGCATTGTCGACTTCGACGCCTGCCTCGAAGACCCCGAAAATCCCGGTTATCTCGCCCCTGAATACAACAGTGGCGATAATCTCCACCCCAGCCCGGCGGGTTACGCCGCAATGGCACAGTGCGTTGATCTGGATTGGTTCCAGGCCCGTGACAAGCAATGAAGACTATATCGAGTACTACCATGTTCAAGCAGCTATACAAACACAGCGCATTCATCCTTATTCTGTTGGTCACTGCCTGTGGTGGCGGATCGGGCGAGGAAAAAGCCAGCACTGCCAGCAACAGCATTCGCGATGGCAATGCGCGCTTCACCGTCATCAGTCCAACCCTGATCCGCATGGAATACGCCGAGAACGGCCAGTTTGAGGATCGCCCAACTCAGACGGTCGCCAAACGACCCACACCTGCGGCCAGTTACAAAAAACATATTGATGACGGCGAGCTGGTGATTGAAACCACGGCCCTCACCTTGCGCTATCAGCGCGACTCCGGGCCCTTTTCGCCCGACAACCTGGTAATCGAACTACTGCGCGGTAGCGAACTCGTCGAGGCCCGGCCCGACTGGTCATTCGCCCCGCAGCCCGGCAACCTCGGCGGCTGGCGCCGTGGCCTGGACAACGAGAAAGACCCGCAGCCTCTGCATGAAGGCGTGTTGAGCCGCGAAGGCTGGTATCTGCTTAACGACAGCAACACCGTTGTGCTCACCAACACCCCGGCCGGCTTCAAGGTCCGCCCGGATCATGGCGGCACCTATCAGGACGGCTACCTGTTCGGTTATGGCCTGGATTATGTGCAGGGCCTGACCGACCTGCGTACGCTCACAGGTGCGGCGCCACTCCTGCCCAAGAAGAGCTTTGGCGTGTGGTTCTCAAAATGGTGGAGCTACACAGACGAAGAATGGCGTGCCCAGATCGTCGATTTCCAGACCCATGACGTCCCGTTGGATACCATCTCCATCGATACCGACTGGAAACGAGTGCATAACCAGTTTGGTTGCACGGTCTGGAATACCGTCATTGGTGCACCTACCGATGACGCCT
>JBFKKS010000343.1:0-1819 GCA_041630955.1 Nevskiales bacterium | reverse complement strand
GCCATACCTCTGCCTCGAAACGATCGGCGAATCTGTCGGTCGTTTCGGTCGCCTGGATAAAGGCCTTGAGCAGATCGGGGTCAAGCGCCTGGCCCTGTCCAGCGGCTTGTGCCCAGGCAGCTGCCGGTAACAGGCTGAGCCAGACTGCGAACCACTGCCAGCGAAGCATCAGACTCAGGCGTGATCCATGGCGGCAAGGATGGCCGCAGCGGAGGGCTCAACCTCGCTGGCTTCGTCAGCACTCCTGCGCTTGTATTCCAGCTTGCCGGCATCCAGACCACGTTCGCCAATGACCACGCGATGTGGAATACCGACCAGGTCGGCGTCAGCAAACATCGCACCGGGCCGCAGGCCGCGGTCATCCAACGCGACATCGATACCGGCGGTTGTTAATTCCTCGTAGAGGCGTGAGCAGGTCTCGCGCACCCGCTCGGAGCGGTCATAATTGATCGGTGCCAGGATCAGGCGGAAGGGTGCTATGGCATCCGGCCAGTGCATGCCGGCGTCGTCGTGGGTCTGTTCGATCACGGCGCCGACAATGCGTGAAATGCCGATGCCGTAGCAACCCATTTGCGGCACGACGAGTTTGCCATCAGTGTCCAGCACCGAAACCTCCAGCGACTGCGAGTACTTGTCGCCAAGCTGGAAGATATGGCCAACCTCTATGCCACGGATTTTCCTGATAGTCCCCTTGCCATCCGGGCTGGGGTCTCCCTCTTTCAGGTCGCCCGCCACTTCGACATTGGCCGCATAACTGCCACCCTCGGCCACCATTAATTCGTCTTCACCGGTTTCGGCCAGCACGTGGAATTCTTCCGAGCGATTGCCGCCGATATTGCCGCTGTCGGCTTCAACGATGCGAAATTCCACGCCCAGGCGTTCAAATACGCGAATGTAGGCGGCACGCATGCGCTGGTAGGTCTCATCCAGCGAGGCCTGATCCATGTGGAAGGAGTAGGCGTCTTTCATCAGAAATTCACGGGCTCGCATGACACCAAAGCGCGGGCGAATTTCGTCGCGAAACTTGGTTTGAATCTGATAAAGGGTGACCGGCAGTTGCTTGTAGCTGCGGTACTCGCCCTTGAACAGGGTGGTGATGACTTCCTCGTGGGTCGGGCCAAAGCAGAAATCCCGCTCATGCCGATCCTTGATCTTGAGCATCTCTCCACCCATCGCCTCCCAGCGCCCGGTGGCTTGCCACAATTCGGCTGGCTGGATGGCAGGCATCAGCAATTCGAAACAGCCGGCGCGATCCATCTCTTCCCTTACAATCGCCTCTACCCTGGCCAGTACCCGCAGGCCCAGTGGCATCCATGTATACAGGCCAGAGGCAAGGCGGCGAATCATACCCGCGCGCAGCATGAGCTGATGGCTGGCAATTTCCGCATCGGCGGGAGTTTCTTTGCTGGTAAACAGGGGGTATAGGGCAAGACGCATGCGATGAAGATTCTGTGAAGTTTGTCAGGGCGGCAATTCTACCGTAGACGGGGCGTATGGGAGCAGGGCTGCGCTGGTATGTGGTGTGTGCGACGATATCGGTATGAGCCTGACACTCGACGCCTGGCAAGCTAAAGGCCAAACTTTCATCTATAGGGAGCATCCCCTTTTTTATGTCGATGAGGGTGACGGCGAAGCGCTATTACTGATTCACGGCTTCCCGACGGCCTCATGGGACTGGGCGGCCATGTGGCCGAAACTGACGCGTCGCTATCGTTGCATCGCACCGGACATGATTGGGTTCGGCTTTTCTGCCAAGCCTTACCGCTACGACTACAGCATCATGGATCAGGCCGATTTGCATGAGGCATTGCTAGAGCAG
>JBFKKS010000342.1:0-1839 GCA_041630955.1 Nevskiales bacterium | reverse complement strand
ATCCTGATGGATTTGAACCGGGCCAAAACGGCTGCCCAGCGGTTGAAACTGGTTGCCAGGATTCGTCCCGGCCACATCATCCCCAACATTCCGGCCAATGCCGAAGCGCGTACTGGCAAGTCCATGGGCAAGCATTGCGAGGACATGGCACAGGCATGGGGCATTAGCCGCGAGGAGCAGGACATCCTGGCCTTTGAAAGTCACCACAAGGCGGCCAAGGCGTATGACCAGGGCTTTTACAGTGATCTCGTCTTTGAATGCAATGGCGTCAAGGTCGACAACAATATGCGCGGCGACAGCACGCTGGAGAAACTGGCCAGCCTCAAACCCGCCTTCAGCAAGGCCGAAGGCGCCACGCTGACTGCTGCCAACTCCACCCCACTTACTGATGGCGCAGCAGCGGTATTACTGGCTTCCGAGGACTGGGCCAAATCCAAGGGACTGCCGATTCTGGCGTACCTGGTAACAGGCGAAACCGCCGCAGTCGACTTCGTAAAAGCCGACAAGAGCACCGATAATTTCATTCGCGGTTCAGAAGGCCTGCTGATGGCCCCCGCTCAGGCCGTGCCCCGCATGCTGGCCCGCGAGGGACTCAAACTGCAGGATTTTGACTTCTATGAAATCCATGAGGCCTTCGCCGCGCAAGTGCTCTGCACCCTTGCGGCATGGGAAGACAAGCGCTTCTGCAAGGAATACCTGGGACTGAATAAACCGCTCGGGACAATCGATCGCAAGAAACTGAACATCAAGGGCGGCAGCCTGGCCGTTGGCCACCCCTTTGGCGCCACCGGTGCCCGCATCGTCGGCACCCTTGCCAAGATCATTGACGAGAATAAGGGTGGTCGTGGCCTGATCTCGATCTGTGCTGCCGGCGGCATGGGCGTCACCGCCATTCTGGAGAAGTAACGAACCACAGCCCTTGCTGCTTGGCCGGCAAAGGGGACCTTATCTGAGGGGAAAACAGTGCATCGAGAATCCTGGGGCACACGATTCGGTTTCATCATGGCGGCAGCCGGGTCAGCCGTTGGACTCGGCAATATCTGGCGCTTCCCTTACACCACCGGCGAACAGGGTGGCGGTGCCTTTCTGCTGCTTTACCTGGCCTTCATCCTGATCTTTGGCCTATCGGTCGTTATTGCCGAACTGGTCATGGGCCGCAGCAGCCAGCGCAACCCCTACGGTGCGTTCAAAAAACTCGGCGGCGGGCAGTGGCCATTGGTCGGCATGATGGGCGTGGTTGCTGGCTTCGTCATCGTGTCGTTTTACGTGGTGGTAGCAGGCTGGACGCTTGCCTACATCTTCCTGATGGGCCGTGGCAGCCTGTCCGATGCCAGTGGGTCCAATCTGGAAAAGGTTTTCACTGATTTAATCACCAATCCGGTGGAGCCCATACTCTATGCTGCCGTATTCATGGGCCTTTGTGCGATGGTCGTCGCCGGTGGCATCGGCAAGGGCATTGAACGGGCCTCCAAGCTGTTCATGCCCATTCTGCTTGTAATACTGGTGGTACTGGTCATCCGCGCCATCACCCTGCCGGGCGCTGAAGAAGGCATTCGCTTCTTCCTGATTCCGGACTGGAGCAAGGTGACGGCGGATACCCTGACGGCAGCAATAGGCCAGGCATTCTTTTCGCTGTCGCTGGGCATGGGGGCATTGATCACCTACGGCTCCTATATGCCCAAGGAACATAACCTGCCGGCTGACGCGCTGATGGTCGTCCTGCTGGATACAGGCGTGGCGATCATGGCCGGCTTTGTCATCCTGCCTGCTGTATTCGCCGTCGGCCTGAATCCCAGTGCCGGGCCGGGACTGACTTTTATCACCTTGCCAGCCGTCTTT
>JBFKKS010000341.1:0-1840 GCA_041630955.1 Nevskiales bacterium | reverse complement strand
CTGGTGGATCGCCAGATTCAGCGCGCTAAAGCCGCCGGTGGAGTGCCCGATAACAATGGCTTCGCGGTCACCCAGCAGTTGCTTTAACGCACCATTCATCACATCAAAGAACCATTGTTCATTGACTTGCTCGGGCGCGAAATCCGCCGGCACGGTCGAGGGGTGATGGGCAGGCAGGCTCAGCGAATACCAGGCCCGGTTTTCCCTGAACTCAGGCGGCACGCAGTCCAGCCAAAAATTAACCGAGGCCAGTACACCGTGAATAAAGACCAGGCAGGGTTCTTTCTCGCTGGCCAGCTGTTCATTCACCGCCAGGTAGGCCAGTCGATGCCCTTGTGACTCTACAAACCCTTCTCTTAGCTCCATACGCCATTCCTCATATGACTCGTTGCCGATCACCCTGTCTGCGGGCAAGCGAGCATTAATGGGGTGACAGTCTAGAGAAGGGCAGTCCGTTTGTATTGAACGAAAGAGCTAATCTTGCGGCTTACACCTGGCGCGAGTTTTCCCAGGCCCGCTGCGCATCCAGGTAGGTCAGGCCAAAGGATTCACCAAAGGCCCGGGCCATATGCGCCATATCGCTGAAGCCGGCCATCATCGCGGCCTCCATCGGGTTTTTCCCATCCAGCACGGCGTCCACGGCAATTCTGAGCTTGAGCCACTTCTTGTAGCTTCTGAGCGGAACCCCGGTGCGCTCAACAAACCAGTGAGAGAAGCGTGTCGGCGACAGGTGAGCGATTTTCGCCAGGGCATCGCGATCGATGTCCTTGCCTTCGCCCAGCTGGGCCTTGATCGCCTGGATGACTTTCTTGAAGCGGTCGTCCGAGCTATCCGCCAGGTCGACCGGGCTGAATGTCTTCGAATTCAGTAGCGCGCGAAGATCGGTGGAAGCGGTAATCGACCTCAGTTCTTCAGGCAGCTCTTCCAGGGAAAGCGACGCCCACTCGCCGGGCGCATGCTTGTTCAAGGTGTTGAGAATGGATGTGGATAAAGGATCGAAATAAATCGAACAGATAAACCCCGAGATCAGGCGATGCTCAGTCTTTGAGGGGAAATACACGGCCTTGGCGCTGAACGACCCGGTGGCGGTTTCAAACGCCACCTCGCCATCCAGTGCAATTGTGAGCTGGGAGGCCCAGTGGCTGTGCCGCCTGTTGTCACCGACAGGGCCCCTGAATATGGCCATGGCGTCGGTGAAAACAACGTCACCTTTCCAGTCTCCCGGTTTCAAGCAAACGACCTCTATGTGACTTCCGCATTTCGGAAGAGGTTAAATCTACAGGGCCTGGTAAAGCGTGACCACACAGGCACCGCCGATGCCCAGGTTGTGCTGCAGGGCGGTGCGGGCGCCTTCAACCTGGCGCGCTTCTGCCGTGCCGCGTAACTGATGCGTCAGTTCGTAGCATTGGGCCAGCCCCGTCGCGCCCAGTGGGTGGCCCTTGGAAAGCAGGCCGCCGGAAGGATTGGTGACGACCTTGCCGCCGTAGGTATTGTCGCCATCGGCGATGAATTTGGCCGCTTCACCTTCGCCGCACAGGCCAAGGGCTTCGTAAGTGATGAGTTCGTTATGGGCAAAGCAGTCATGCAGTTCGACCACGTCCAGATCATCCGGGCCGATGCCGGCCGCATCGTAGACTTGCTGGGCCGCGTTCTTGGCCATGTCGTAGCCGACCACGCGCATCATGTCGCCAGACTCAAAGGTGCTGGGGGAATCGGTGGTCATGGCCTGGGCACTGATATGCACGTCGGTACGCAGCCCATGTTGTTTGGCATAGCTTTCTGACACAAGCACGGCCGCTGCCGCGCCGCAGGTAGGCGGGCAGGCCATGAGCTTGGTCAT
>JBFKKS010000340.1:0-1859 GCA_041630955.1 Nevskiales bacterium | reverse complement strand
CCAATGTCGGCAAGTCAACATTGGTTAATGCGCTTGTCGGTAGCAAGGTTAGCATCGTTGCTGCCAAACCTCAGACCACCCGTCATCGTATTAGCGGTATTCGCAATGAGCCTGGTTGCCAGATGGTCCTGGTGGATGTGCCGGGTATTCACGGAGGAAGCCGCGGAAAGGCGCTCAATCGATATATGAACAGGGTGGCCAACACAGCCCTGGATGATGTCGACCTGGTGTTATGGCTGGTCGAGGCTGGGCGCTGGACTGATGATGATGAACTGGCACTCTCAAGGCTTAAAGCGATTCGGCTCCCTGTCGGATTGGTGGTGACTAAAATCGATCGCATGCACCGCAGGGAGAAACTACTGCCTTTTCTTGCCCAGATGAGCGACAGGCTGGATGCCAGCTTTACGGTACCGGTTAGCGCGCTTAAGTCGGAGAACCTTGAGCCATTACTTGAAGAGATTCGCAAGCGGTTACCTGAAGGTCCCGAGTTCTACCCGAGAGGGCAGCTGACAGACCGCGATCCCAGATTCCAGGCGGCAGAGATTGTAAGGGAAAAACTGATTCATGCGCTGCATCAGGAATTACCTTATGCATTGACGGTTGAAATAGAGCATTACGAGCAGGAAGAAAGAGGCATGGCAATCAATGCGGTGATCTGGGTGGCACGACGCAGCCATAAGGGCATTGTCATCGGCAACCAGGGTGAAACCCTCAAGCGTATTGGTCGTGAGGCCAGAATGGATTTAAAAAATACACTTGGGCAACCTGTACATCTGGGCTTATGGGTTAAGGTGCGAGAGGGGTGGGCAGACGATGAGCGTGCACTACATAGCCTGGGTTTTGACGAGTATTAACCACCATGACAGAGCGTGTTGAGAATGCGCGGGCCAGTATCCTTCACCAACGACCGTATCGAGAAACGAGTCTTTTATTGGAGGTTTTCAGCCGTGACTACGGCCGAATAGGCTTGGTTGCCAACGGCGCACGCCGCCCGAAAAGTCGCCTAAGGGCGCTACTACAACCCTTGCGGGAAGTGATTTTGTCTTGGCAAATCCGTGGCGAACTGGGCACCTTGCGAATGGCGGAGGCCTGTAGTCGGGAGCCAGTCTTAGCGGGTGACGCATTGTATGCCGGCTTTTACATGAATGAGCTGCTGATGCGCCTGTGTGTGCGTGCGGACCCGCATCCAGAGCTTTATGATACTTACAGGGTGGCGTTGACCCGTTTGGCCGAGTTACAGCCCCCGGGTCTGGTACTGCGTTTATTCGAGAAAGACCTGCTTGAATCGATAGGCTATGGGTTACAACTCCAGCTGGAAACTCAGTCAGGACAACCGGTAAAGCCAAGAGAACAATATCTGTTTGATGTGCAGCAAGGGCCTCAAATAGCAGCCGACAAGGGAGAGAACAGAACGGTGAGTGGCGAAGCTTTATTGGCGTTACACTCGGGCGATCTGACCGACCCGGCCCACCGACGGGCGGCTAAACAGATACTCCAGCAAGCCATTGGACGCCTCCTTGATAATAAACCTTTGCGCACCGTACAGACCCTGAAACAGATGCAAGCCAGTAGAGGCGGGGCCTGATAGCCACCTGACTGATAAAGGATTGGATTTTGGAAAGCATGCGTGAACTTAGGTTGGGTGTGAATATTGATCATGTGGCAACACTGCGCCAGGCCAGGGGTACGACCTACCCGGATGTTATGCAGGCCGCATGCTGTGCCTTTGAGGCTGGTGCAGAGGGCTTAACCGTCCACTTGCGTGAGGATCGTCGGCATATTCAGGACGCGGATGTCGTGGCGCTCTGCAAATGGTCAAGGTGCCCAATAAACCTTGAAATGGCTGTAACGGATGAGAT
>JBFKKS010000339.1:0-1865 GCA_041630955.1 Nevskiales bacterium | reverse complement strand
TAACGCTCTCTTCATCAGCATTTGCCTCGACCTCGATACGGCTTCGCACTTTACCATTCACCTGTACCACAATTTGCACGACATCACTTATCAGCGCGTTGCCATCGTATTCAGGCCAGCGCGCATCAATGACCGCCTCCTCATGCCCCAGGGCCTGCCACAACGCATGGCAGATATGCGGCGTGATAGGTGCCAGCATCAGTACGATAGCCTCCAGTGCCTCCTGCATGACGGCACGTCCACCAAAAGACTCGTCGTTATTCTTCTGCAGGGCATTGAGCAACTCCATGGCCGCGGCAATGGCCGTATTGAAGGTCATGCGCCGACCTATATCATCGCTGGCCTTGGCAATGGTTTCATGCAGCTTCTTGCGCAGTGCTCGCTGTGACGTGTCCAGCAGATCCAGATCCACCAAGGGCACAGAACCCAGAGCAACATGCGAGTGCACCTGCTTCCAAAGGCGCTTCAGAAAACGGGAAGCACCCTCGACACCGGAATCGGACCACTCCAGCGACTGCTCGGGTGGCGCCGCAAACATCATAAACAGTCGTACCGTATCCGCCCCGAAGCGCTCAATCATGACCTGTGGGTCGATACCGTTATTTTTCGACTTGGACATCTTGCCCATGCCGTCGTAGTGCAGATCGCTACCATCTGACTTGAGCCTGCCACCACTGATACGGCCCTGTTCATCCCGCTGGACTTCAACATCCATTGGTGAATGCCAGGTCTGCCCTCCGCCCTCATCCACAGAGTAGAAGCAATCGGCCAGCACCATGCCCTGCGTGAGCAGGTGAGCAAAGGGTTCGTCGGAGTGCACCAACCCCTCGTCACGCATCAGCTTGTGGAAAAACCGGGCATACAGCAGGTGGAGAATGGCGTGTTCTATCCCGCCCACATACTGGTCTACGGGCGTCCAGTAACTGGCGCGCTTATCCAGCATGGCACTATCCAGATCCGGACAGGCGAAGCGTGCGTAGTACCAGGAGGACTCGAAAAATGTATCGAAGGTATCGGTTTCCCTGCGTGCAGGCTTGCCACAACTCGGGCAAGGCACGTTGACCCATTCCTGCATGGCCTTGAGCGGCGAAGCGCCACCGGTCACCGTCACCTCTTCGGGCAATATTACTGGTAGCTGTTCTTCGGGCACCGGCACAGCATCACAGTCATCGCAGTAAATGATCGGGATCGGGCAACCCCAGTACCGCTGCCGTGAAACGCCCCAGTCCCGCAAACGGTAATTAGTCTTCTCCTGTCCCTGTCCGGTTTTCTGCAGCTGCTCAGAGAGCGCGTCAAATGCTGCATCAAAGTCCAGCCCGTCAAACTCACCGGAATTGATCAGAATGCCCTTTTCGACCTGCGCGGCATTGCTGATATCCGGGGCCGCCTTACCATCGACTGAAATGACCGGCTTGATGGGCAAATCATAGGCCTGTGCGAATTCCCAGTCGCGCTGGTCATGGGCCGGCACACTCATAACGGCGCCCGTGCCATACCCCATAAGCACAAAGTTGGCGACCCATACCGGCACCGACTCACCGGTGATCGGGTGGACCGCGTCAATCCCCAGGGCCATGCCCTGCTTTTCCTGCGTCTCCAGTTCGGCGGTTGAGGTACCGCTGGCCTGACAGCGTTCGATAAAGGCGGCCAACTCGGGCCGATCCTGCGCATGCTGCTGCGCTAGAGGATGACCGGCTGCCACGGCAAGATAAGTCACACCCATCAGGGTATCGGGACGCGTCGTGAAGATGCGCACGGGCTCGGCGCCCTCGACGGTAAATGCTATCTCCAGGCCTCGCGAACGGCCTATCCAGTTACGCTGCATGGTACGAACCGCTTCCGGCCAATGTTCCAGATGGTCGATC
>JBFKKS010000338.1:0-1867 GCA_041630955.1 Nevskiales bacterium | reverse complement strand
AGGTCAGGTCATCACCCAGAATGACCAGTGCCCAGGCCCACCATGCAGTCTGGTCAATATCGAACAGGCGATATTCGTAGACCGCGAACATTGCGCCGATGGCCACCACTTTCCAACCTGCGGCTACCAGCAGATTTCCCAGCCCCATGCTCAGGCTGGCAATCGAGTCGCTGGTTTCGTATCCGAGGTAGTCGAACTGTGGCTGATTCTTTCGTTGCCGCATGATCATCAATTCGATGGCAATAAAGCCAACAAAGATCGGTATGGACCAGTAGATAATGGCAGGCATGCTTATGCGCGGATACGCTTCCACTCGGGATTGGTTGATAACTAGGTTGAGTCTAGGCCAATTTGCGCTGGATGCAAAAGCCAGTGTGCCTAGCGGGTCAGGGTCTGTACTCCTGACTTCGAGCCTACCAGCAGCACATCCGCTGGGCGCTGCGCAAACAGGCCCACCGTTACTACGCCTGCCAGATTGTTGATGCGGCGTTCCATTTCAATGGGATTGTCGATGCGCAGGTTGTGTACGTCGAGAATCAGGTTACCGTTGTCAGTGATGAAATTCTCACGCCAGACCGGTTGGCCGCCCATTTCCACCAGTTGTCTTGCAACCAGGCTGCGTGCCATCGGGATAACCTCAACAGGTAGTGGGAATGCACCCAGGATCGGAACCTGTTTCGTGTCATCAACAATACAGATGAATTTTTCGCTGGCAGCAGCGACGATTTTTTCACGCGTCAGCGCACCACCGCCACCTTTGATGAGTTCGAGGTGTTCGTTGGCTTCATCCGCACCGTCCACATACACAGAGAGCGGACCCGCTGCGTTCAAGTCCCAGACCGGTATACCGATTGCCTTGAGGCGCTCAGTGGAAGCTTCCGAACTCGACACGGCCGCCTGAATATCGCTCTTGCGAGTGGCGAGGCAGTCGATGAAATGATTCACGGTGGAACCTGTGCCAACGCCAACGATCATGTCAGGTTCGATATAGGTCAGGGCCGCTTCGGCCACCTGGCGCTTGAGTTCGTCTTGATTCATGGTGAGGTTTGAAGATGCCTATGATTGTAAGAAAGGCGCTGGTATCAGCGCCTGCCAAGAATAGCTTTGTTTATGTCACCGTGGCGAATAATCCTGGTAGACAATGATGGGGTTAAGGCCGGGGTCCGAATATATCGGTACCGATTCGCACCATGCTGCTGCCGGCGCGAACGGCAGCCTCAAGGTCGCCCGACATCCCCATGGAAAGTGTGTCCAGCGGCAAGCCATTGGCGCGGATTTGGTCAAATAGCTGACGAGCAGCCATGAAGCTGGAATATTGTTTTTCGATGTCGTCGCTGGCAGCCGGGATGATCATCAGCCCTCGCAGACGCAGTTGCGGTAGTTTGGAGACGGCCTGGCAAAGCAACTCGGCATCGTCCGGAAGAACGCCGGCCTTCTGGGGTTCGGCGTCAATATTGACCTGCACGCAGACATTCAGCGGCGTAGCTGAAGAACTTCTCTGTGCACTCAGGCGCGTGGCCACTTTCAGTCGGTCGACACTTTGCACCCAGTCAAAATGCGCGGCCAGATCGCGCGTCTTGTTGGATTGTACCGGGCCGATAAAGTGCCAACTGATTTTTTCTCCTGACAGCGCTTCGATTTTTGGTAAGGCTTCCTGCAGGTAGTTTTCACCAAAACAGGTTAGTCCTGCCTCCATGGCAGACTGTATATCCTCGACTGGACGCGTTTTGCTGACGGCCAGCAAGGCCACCTGAGCCGGATCTCGCCCACAGTCGCAAGCAGCATCGACAAGACGCTGACGCACATTTTTTATACGACTTGTGATGCGGGTCATGTTGCTACTACTCAAAATAGGCTATAACTTTGT
>JBFKKS010000337.1:0-1978 GCA_041630955.1 Nevskiales bacterium | reverse complement strand
ATGGCTATTCGTGTTTCTGTTGTCATAGCTGCGCAATCACTAAATTCTAAGTGCGAAGAATACACGAGCACCCGCAAGGATGTGACGGCAGAGGCTATATCGAAGCACCAGAATCTAGTCCGAATGAAGCGTGCATGAGTCTCAATAGTGCGACAGACTGAAAGGATGAGTAATGAACAACCACTTCAAGGCATTGTCGCTTGCGTTACCGGTGCGTCTCGCGGAGCCGGCAAGGGCATCGCGCTGGCACTGGGTGCAGAAGGCGCTACGGTGTACGTAACGGGTCGTAGCAGGCAAGAAGGCGATGCGCCCCTGCCCGGGACGATCTATGCCACCGCCGAGGGGGTGACGGCAACCGGTGGCGTTGGAATAGCCGTACCCTGTGACCACGCCGATGACACCCAGGTTGCCAACCTGTTTGAACAGATATCCAGCGAGCAGAAACGGCTCGATATCCTGGTCAACAATGCCTGTTTTCTGCATGACGAGTTGATTCAGCACGGGCCCTTCTGGGAAAAATCACTGGACCTGGTCAACATTATCAACGTAGGTCTGCGCTCAGGCTACGTTGCCAGCTGGCATGCGGCCAGGATGATGGCGGCACAAAAAAATGGATTGATCGCCTTCACCTCATCCTTCGGCGGCAACTGTTACATGCATGGCGCCGGTTACGGCGCACAAAAAGCCGGTGTAGACCGCTTCGCCTATGACATGAGTGTAGACCTGGCCCCATATAACGTGGCTGCAGTTTCCATTTGGATGGGCATGCTGCAAACAGATCGAACCCGCAATGTCATGGATGCCGAGCCGGATAAATATGCCGGCTTCTGGGAGATAGCCGAAACCCCTGAGTTTACCGGCCATATCCTGTCTGCCCTTTACCGCGACCCAGAACGGGCTGAAAAATCCGGTAAGGTCCTGATCGGTGCTGAGCTCGCGCTGGAATACGGCATCAAAGATATCGATGGTAAGCAACCCCCGTCGCACCGTGAAATGCTGGGTGGCCCACCCATCATCAATCCCGCTATCGTTCAATAAAGCTGATGGGCAAAGCCCATACATCGGAGAAGGCATGAAGAAATTGACCCGCCGCGATTTAATCAAGGGCGCAGGTGCTGCCAGCCTGCTGCCTTTAGTCTCTGCCTGTGGTGACAATGATAACTCCACCAGCCGGTTGCTCGACCCCCGCAGGAGTGGCCCCTCTGGCAGCCGCTTCCATCATGGTGTGGCCAGTGGTGACCCGTTGTCCGACAGGGTTGTCCTGTGGACACGCGTCACACCTGAGGACCTCACAACCAGCGAAACCATCAATGTGGCCTGGGAGATTGCGAAAGACGAGGCCTTTACCCAAAGCGTGCAAAGTGGCGTGGTACAGACCAGCCAGGCTCGCGACTTCACGGTCAAGGTCGACCCGGTCGGACTGTCACCTGCCACGACCTACTACTACCGGTTTGCCACCTTCGATGCGACCTCACCGGTAGGCAGAACGAAAACAGCCCCGGCGGGTAGTGCCGAAAAGCTGCGCTTTGCGGTGGCCTCCTGTTCAAATTACGGCGTGGGCTATTTCCATGCCTATCGGCGAATTGCCGAGCGTGACGATATTGATGCCGTATTCCATCTTGGTGACTACATCTATGAATACGGCAATGGTGAATTTGAAGGTGATGGCCTGTGCTTCTTTAGAGGCTGTAATCCTGAAGGGGAAATCATCACCCTGGAAGATTATCGAATCCGTCACGCCGAGTACAAAACCGACCCTGACCTCCAGGAAGCTCACCGGGTGCACCCCTGGGTCGTGACCTGGGACGACCACGAGTTTGCAAACAATGCCTGGAAGGAAGGCGCACAGAACCACGATGAGGAAACAGAAGGCCTTTACAGCGAGCGCAAGGAAATCGCTGCGCGGGTATTTGACGAATGGATGCCCATACGGTTGCCCGAACCGGGCAACCCCAAGAAGATCTTCCGCCGCCTGCGT
>JBFKKS010000336.1:0-1999 GCA_041630955.1 Nevskiales bacterium | reverse complement strand
TGGTGCGCCTTCAGCGACTGCCTGGGGATACAAGCAACACTATTCTGGCCAAACTGGAAGGGAACAACCCTGCAGGTTCGGTCAAGGATCGACCGGCTTACAGCATGATTCATCATGCCGCGCAGCGTGGCGAGATACAGCCAGGTGACCGCCTGATTGAGGCTACCAGTGGAAATACCGGAATTGCGTTAGCGATGGTGGCCGCCATGCAGGGTTACAAGATGACACTCATCATGCCAGAGCACCTCAGTATTGAGCGTCGGCAGATGATGAAGGCCTTTGGCGCCGATATCATTCTGGTATCCAAACAGGGTGGTATGGAGGAAGCGCGTGATCTGGCTGAAGCCTTGGAACAAGAGGGCAAGGGCAAGGTGCTGAATCAGTTTGCTAATCCTGATAATCCGCTCGCCCATTATGAAGGCACTGGACCAGAAATATGGCGTGACACGGCCGGCAGTGTCACGCATTTTGTCAGTTCAATGGGAACAACTGGCACGATCATGGGGGTTTCACGCTATCTTAAAGAACAGAACCCTGCGGTACAGGTGATTGGTGTTCAGCCAGATGGTGAGTCCAGCATTCCTGGCATACGACGCTGGCCGCCCGCCTATTTACCCAAGATTTTTGATGCCAAATGGGTCGATCAGACACTGGATGTAAGCCAGGCTGATGCTGAGGAAATGACTCGTAAACTGGCAACAGTTGAAGGTATCTTTGGCGGCATCTCCTCGGGGGGTGCGATGACGGCTGCCTTGCAAGTATCCCGACAGGTAGAAAATGCCACGATAGTGGTGATTGTCTGCGATCGAGGCGATCGATACCTTTCGACCGGCGTTTTCCCGGAATAAGCCATCCCGGGAAATACTGGATTAATTGTATGGCATCAAGAGGCAGAGGGCGCCGCCGGCATATCCCCGATGGCCCGTTTGAAGCGAGAATAGAAGATCTATCTCAGGATGCCAGGGGGGTTGCCCGGGTCGATGGGAAAGTGGTATTCATCACAGATGCGCTAGCAGGCGAACAGGTCCGCTACATGCGGACCCACAGCCGCTCCAGTTTCGATGAGGGCAGCCT
Source organism: Nevskiales bacterium (assembly GCA_041630955.1). GTDB lineage: Bacteria > Pseudomonadota > Gammaproteobacteria > Nevskiales > CAJXLF01 > JBFKKS01. Next base: position 925 of record JBFKKS010000336.1, on the reverse strand, counting down.
GACAGAGGTTTTGGAAGCCTCAGCTGACCGTGTTGCCCCGGGCTGTCAGCATTTTGGCCTCTGTGGTGGCTGCAGTCTTCAGCATCTTTCTTCTGCCGCCCAAATTCATTTCAAACAGGGTCAAATGCTTGAAAGCCTGCAACGGATAGGCAAGGTTATCCCGCAGCATGTCGCAGAGCCACTGACAGGCCCCCAGTGGGGCTATCGGCGACGCGCAAGGCTGGGCGTGAAATACGTTAAAGCAAAACAGCGGGTCCTTGTGGGATTCAGGGAACGGGGCAATGCTCTGGTTGCTGATTTGGCGCGCTGCGAAATTCTACAGCCCCCGGTTGGAGATCTGCTTACCCCATTGGCAGACCTGATTGGCCAATTATCGATCTGCGACAAGGTTCCCCAGATTGAAGTTGCGGTAGCGGATAATGCTGTCGCACTCGTATTGCGGATCATGGGCGAGTTGACCGCAGCTGATCGCACCTTGCTTGAGGCTTGGTCGACGGAGAAAAACGTATGGTTTTTTCTGCAAACTGGCGGTCTGGATACTGTGCGCCCTTTGCTAACGGGCACACCCGAACTGTGTTTCAGGCTGGATAATGACGCACTCGATCTGGTATTCAAACCGACCGATTTTCTACAAATCAATGCTGAACTGAATGAATCGATGATTCAGCAAGCTATGGCCTGGCTTGAACCGGATAAAAGTGATCGTGTGCTGGAGTTGTTCTGCGGTTTGGGCAACTTCAGTCTGCCATTGGCACGGCGTTGCAGCCAAGTGTCTGCTGTGGAAGGAGATGATGAGCTGGTAGAACGTGCTAAGCAAAATGCCCAACGCAACGGGATTACCAACGCGAGTTTTCATAGTGCGGACCTGTTTGTGAAACAGTCTGAGGCGGCATGGCTTAAACAAGATTTCAATCTCGCCTTGCTC
>JBFKKS010000335.1:0-2030 GCA_041630955.1 Nevskiales bacterium | reverse complement strand
TCTGATTATTGGCGCTGGTCCGATTATCATCGGCCAGGCCTGTGAATTCGACTATTCAGGCACGCAGGCCTGCAAGGCCCTTCGCGAAGAGGGCTATCGCGTCATACTGGTGAACTCCAATCCGGCCACGATCATGACGGACCCGGAGAGTGCCGATGCCGTCTACATAGAGCCGATTCGATGGGACACGGTCGCCAAGATTATCGAGAAAGAACGTCCCGATGCGGTACTGCCAACCATGGGCGGCCAAACCGCACTCAACTGTGCACTTGACCTGGTGCGCGAGGGTGTACTGGAAAAGTTCGGCGTGGAAATGATTGGTGCGAGCGCGGATGCCATCGACATGGCTGAAGACCGCGAACGCTTTCGCGAGGCCATGGATGAGATTGGTCTGGCTTCGGCTCGCTCCAGTGTGGCTCACACCATGGAGCAGGCCTGGGAAATACAGGCGCAGATTGGTTTCCCGATGATTATTCGCCCTTCCTTCACCATGGGTGGCAGTGGCGGAGGTGTGGCCTACAACGCAGAAGAGTTTGAAGAAATTGTCGCCCGTGGTCTGGATATGTCCCCGACTAACGAGGTGCTGATAGAAGAGTCGTTGCTGGGCTGGAAAGAATACGAGATGGAGGTGGTGCGGGACCGCAATGACAATTGCATCATCATCTGTTCAATTGAAAACCTTGACCCGATGGGTGTGCATACAGGTGATTCGATTACAGTAGCGCCGGCACAGACACTTACCGACAAGGAGTACCAGATCATGCGTGACGCATCCTTGGCGGTGCTGCGCAAGATTGGTGTGGATACCGGTGGTTCAAATGTGCAGTTTTCGATCAACCCGGCCAACGGCCGCATGGTCATTATTGAGATGAACCCACGCGTTTCACGTTCTTCGGCACTGGCCTCCAAGGCTACCGGGTTCCCGATAGCCAAGGTAGCCGCCAAGCTGGCGGTGGGTTATACACTTGACGAATTGCAGAACGATATCACCGGCGGCGCTACGCCGGCCTCGTTCGAGCCGAGTATCGACTACGTCGTTACCAAGATTCCACGTTTTACATTCGAGAAATTCCCCACGGCTGACAATCGCCTGACCACGCAAATGAAATCCGTTGGCGAGGCGATGGCAATCGGACGTAACTTCCAGGAGTCCCTGCAAAAAGCCCTGCGCAGCCTCGAGATTGGCAAGCATGGTCTGGAACCCAAGCTGTCTGATCTCGGCAGTGAAACCACGCGGGCCAAGATAGAGGGGGAACTCACCACGCCTCGGGCTTCTCGTCTTTGGTATGTGGGTGATGCATTTCGTGCTGGGTATAGCGTTGAAGAGGTCTATGAGCTATCCAGGATCGATCCGTGGTTCCTTGAGCAGATTGCCGAACTGATCGAAATGGAAGGGGCGTTGGCAAACAAGTCGCTGTCCGATCTGGATGCGGAAATATTGCGCCGTTACAAGCGCAAGGGATTCGCAGACAAGCGCCTGGCAGACATTCTCGGCGTTCCAGAACCGGACTTTCGTGCGCACCGCATCGCGCAGGGTATTCGCCCAGTTTATAAACGTGTTGATACCTGCGCCGCTGAGTTCCCGACCAGTACGGCTTATATGTATTCCTCCTACGACGAGGAATGTGAGGCCCTGACCAGCAACAAGAACAAGATCATAGTGCTGGGTGGCGGTCCCAACCGAATAGGACAGGGCATTGAATTCGACTACTGCTGTGTGCATGCCGCACTTGCGTTACGTGAAGATGGTTATGAAACCATCATGGTTAACTGCAATCCTGAGACTGTGTCCACAGACTATGACACCTCTGATCGCCTGTACTTTGAGCCGCTGACCTTTGAGGATGTGATGGAGATCATTGATCTCGAACAGCCCAAGGGTGTGATTGTGCAATTTGGAGGGCAGACGCCACTCAAGCTGGCACGGGCATTGGAAGCGGCGGGCGCGCCGATCATCGGCACCTCACCGGATTCGATTGACCTGGCTGAAGACCGAGAGCGTTTCCTGCGGCTGGTCAACGAGCTGGGCC
>JBFKKS010000334.1:0-2074 GCA_041630955.1 Nevskiales bacterium | reverse complement strand
GGGCCGGTATGCACGCCGAGTCTTACCGTCAGCTCCGGTTCACCCCCGCGTACCCGTTGCTTGTTCAAATCGGCAATGGCGCCCACGATCTCGTAGGCCGCATTAACGGCACGCACTGCGTTATCGTCATGCGCAACCGGAAACCCGAAGTAGATCAGGATGCCATCGCCGAGATAACGTGCGATGTAGCCCTGGTAGCGGTCGACGACTTCTGAGGCCGTGCGTTGGTAAGAATGGATGAGGTCACGGTAGGCCTCAGGATCCAGGTTCTGCGAGAGGTGGGTGGAATCGACCAGGTCGCTGAAAACGACGCTGATTTGCCGGTTTTCACCTTCGATCTGGGCATAGGGTGGGGGCATGGCCTCGCGCCCTAGGGGCGTGAGGGTGCCGCAGGATTGGCAATAGCGCGCATTAGGCGACAGGGTTGCGCCACAAAGGCTGCAGTCGACATGCAGGGTTGCGCCGCAGTGGTCACAGTACCGTGCATGGACCGGGTATTCATGCTGGCATGAGGGACAGTTCATGCGACCTCCCGCACATAGGCGGTAGATGTATGAACTCTAGCTTATGGCGGGCATAGTGCAATGTCTGTGATGCGTGTCACAGACAGGGCAAGGCGTTTTTTGCGCTAGCGCTTACCCTGTAGTTGCTCCACGATGGATGGGTTTTCCAGGGTAGAGGTGTCCTGGGTGATTTCTTCGCCTTTGGCGATGGCACGTAGCAGGCGCCGCATGATTTTGCCTGAACGCGTCTTCGGCAGGTTATCGGCAAAGCGGATGTCATCTGGCTTGGCGATGGCGCCGATTTCCGTGGCGACCCAGTCACGCAGTTCGGAGGTCAGGGTTTTTGCCTCTTCACCCTCGGGGCGCTCGCCCTTGCAGATCACAAATGCACAGACAGCCTCGCCCTTGGTGTCATGGGGACGCCCGACCACGGCTGCCTCTGCCACGCGCGGGTGCGCGACCAGTGCCGATTCAATTTCCATGGTGCCCAGTCGGTGGCCGGAAACATTGAGCACATCGTCGATGCGACCCATGATCCAGAAATAGCCATCGGCATCCCGGTTGGCCGAATCGCCGGCCACGTAGTAGCGGTGGTTAAACTTGCCCCAGTAGGTATCGATATAGCGGTCGTTATCGCCCCAGATGGTACGCAGCATGGATGGCCAGGGCTTGCGGATCACCAGGTAGCCGCCATGCCCGGCCGCGGTGATTTCCTTGCCTTCCTCATCTACGATGGCCGCATCGATGCCCGGCAGGGCCCTTGTGCAAGAGCCGGGCTTGGTTGCCGTGACGCCGGGAATCGGTGCGATCATCTGGGCGCCGGTCTCGGTTTGCCACCAGGTGTCCACGATCGGGCAGCGGCCTTTGCCGATGACCTCGTGATACCACATCCAGGCCTCCGGGTTGATCGGTTCGCCGACGCTGCCCAGCAGTCGAATCTTGCTCAGGTCGTACTGGTTTGGAATCTCGTCGCCGAGTTTCATCAATGCCCGTATCGCTGTGGGGGCGGTGTAGAAAATGGTTACCCCGAGTTCCTGGCACATCTTCCAGAAGCGTCCCGCGTCAGGCACGGTGGGTGCGCCCTCGTACATGACGACCGTCCCGCCAGCAGCCAGCGGGCCGTAGACGACATAGGTATGGCCGGTAATCCAGCCCACGTCGGCCGTGCACCAGAACACGTCGTCGGGCTGCAGGTCCATGACCCACTTGTTGGTCATGATGGCATTGAGCAGGTAACCGGCAGATGAATGCTGGATGCCCTTGGGTTTGCCCGTGGAGCCAGAGGTATACAGCAGAAACAGCGGGTGCTCGGCGTCTACCCATTCCGGCTCGCAGCTATCGGGCTGCGCGTCGACAAGTTCCTGCCACCACACATCCCGGCCTTCCGTCATGGCGATGCCATGATCAGTGCGCCTGAGTACGATCACCGTGTCGATGCTCTCGCAACCGCTTGCCAGTGCTTCATCGGTGGCCTGTTTAAGCTCGACGATGCTTCCGCCGCGATGTGCACCATCGGCCGTAATCACGGCCTTGGCACCGCCATCCTCGATACGGTCTTTCAGCGCATTGGC
>JBFKKS010000333.1:0-2095 GCA_041630955.1 Nevskiales bacterium | reverse complement strand
GTGCCCCCATGCCGCTGTTCCTTGCGCCGAATCCCAACCAGGACTGGTCAAAGGGCTTCACGGCAGAGCGGGACTACATACTCGACTTTATTCGCACCCAGGTATCCGGCCGGGTCATCTTTGTATCCGGCGACTCTCACTCGGGCGCGGTGATCGAGCAGGACGGCGTCATCGACATTCGCAGCTCGCCGCTGGACATCCCCTCCCCCGGCTGGGTCACCGCCAGCGAGGGCGAAGGCGTGATCTGGTCAGACGTGGGCAAGTTTTACTGCGTGGCCGAAACGGGTCTGGCGGATGGACGCCCCTTTCTGGACATGCGCATGGTGCGGGTCGGTATCGTGGTTAACAGCGGTCAGGGTATAGGTACAGGCCTGCCCGCCGTTGCAGGCAGTGACTTTGGCCTGACCGATGAGCACATCACCGAGATTGTCTGGCAGCAGCGGTTTGAATAAGCTCTAGGCATGAAACTGCCTGTATCTCTTGTTGTGCTGTCTACCGGCATCCACCTGCTGGCCTATCTGCTGCCCCAGGCGATGCCCGAGCACCTGCTGGACCTGAACTGGCCCGATCATGCCCGCTTTCACATGTGGCAGGCCACCTTCTGGCTGCTGTCGCTGGATGTCATGATTCTGCTGGTCGCACTGCTACCCTTTCGCATGAAACAGGCCTGGTCGGTTTGGGTGCTTTTAACGGGTCTGGTTGGCTCGCAGCTGGGCTATTATTTTTCCATTCTGATCGTGCCCGACGGCCGCCCTGATGTGGCCGGTGCCGATCTGGGGCTACTGATTGTGATGCTGATTTATCTGGCCGGCTTGGCCCTGGGCTGGCGCGAGATACGCAGAACAGGCTGAACATGCCCCGGCTGGCCCCAAAGCCCTTGGCAATGGGCCAAAACCGACGCTGGATCCCCTATGGCAGCAACGGCACCAAATCATTAAGTTCCAGTCGTTTTAGTGGTAGGCTGAACGCCAGTCCTGGCATGGAATTTAGCTTAGGTGACTGTATTCATGGATTCAGAACAATGAGAGTCTGGCTGCTTGCTACAAGGATGTGCATAGCAGTACTGACCGGACAGCTGACAGTGCAGGGGCTTGCACTCGCAAGCCACTCGCCATTACCTGCCCAGAAGTTAACTGATCTCACCATCGAGGAGTTGCTCGATATCCGGGTGGTGAGCGTTGATACCGACCTGCGTAAGCTGACCGGCGAAGCCGCGGCCATCCATATCATTACCGGCGACCAGATACGCCGCTCGGGCTACCGCTCTATTCCCGAAATACTGAGACTCGTGCCGGGCATGAACGTTGCCCGTACTTCGGCCAACGACTGGGCCGTGTCTGCCCGCGGCATGAATGGCGAGTTTGCAGACAAGCTGGAGGTACTGCTGGATGGCCGGCGTTTGCAAACGCCGCTTTTTCTCGGCGTGCAGTGGCAGTTACAGCACACGTTTCTGGCCGACATCGACCGCATCGAGGTCATCCGCGGACCGGGTGGCGCTTTGTGGGGCACGAACGCGATGAATGGTGTCATTAACATCATCACTCGCAACAGCCGTCACACCCAGGGACATTATGCGGATTTCGGCGCCGGCAATGAACAGAAGAAGTTTGCTGACTACCGCTATGGCGGTACGACAGAGAATGATCTTCATTATCGATACTGGCTCACCTACTGGGACCGCGACAAGACGGACCAGGTAGGTGGCGGGGAAAGTCTTGATGGCCATGAATGGCAACAGGCAGGTTTTCGCCTGGACTGGGGCAGCCCCACGACCGATCTGTTCAACTTGCAGGGCGACACCTACTACAACGACACCAACACCATCGACACGGTGCATGTGCCCGGCGAGAACAGTCCGCAGGAAGATGCCGTAACCGACAAGTTTTACGGCGCCAACCTGGTGTTTCGCTGGAGCCGCAAGCTCCATGAATATTCCAGTTTGCAGCTAAGCTCTTACTACGATTTCCTGGTACGCGACACCCCGCTGCTGGGCGACCGCAGACACAGTTTTGATGTCACGCTCAAGCATAATTTCAAATGGGGCGAGCGGCACTTCATCACCTGGGGCGGCGGTTATCGTCTGTCTGCTGATGAG
>JBFKKS010000332.1:0-2127 GCA_041630955.1 Nevskiales bacterium | reverse complement strand
GGAAATGCCGTGGATATCTGGGTATCCAGCACCAGCGGCCCGCCCTCTGCCTGAGTGGTGACTATCACGAGTAACTGTGGCCTCTGCGGAAGCCACAGTGGCAGCCCTGCCTTGCGGATCGCTTCATCCAGTGCACGCGCGGCAAAAACACCTTGCAACATCAACTGTGATTGCGGTGACGCCGTGCCATCATCTGTACTTGCAGTATCGCTGACGGATACAGGTTGCCGCACATAGGCAAAACGCTGCATATAGCCATTGGCTTTCAGGATGAGCGGCTGCGCCTGCGGATGTTTCGCGACCTTGCGATCCCCCGTCACACGCACTAACACCTGCGCCATGGCAGTGCGCACAGCCTTATTGCGCGTTTCCATACTGGAGTCTGCCACGGGTACCGAGAAACGATACAAATCAGGCAGGCTACGACTGGCTGCCTGCGCTGGGCCTGCCACGGCTACCAGAGCCAACCAAGTCAAGGATATAAATATGAGGAGCCGCCGGGTCACTGTGCCTCTGCCTATGCGTATCTTGCGTCGTCGTTGTATCGCGACCCCGGCAGGGGTCGAAGCGTGCTGTACAATACCACGCCTTGCGGCGCTTTCGCCGCTCCAGATGCATTGAAAATGGATCAAAAGCAACCTCTGACCTATCGAGATGCCGGTGTTGATATCGATGCGGGCGAACAACTTGTCAGCAATATCAAATCGGCTGTAAACAGCACACGCCGCCCCGAAGTCCTGGGTGGACTGGGTGGCTTTGGCGGCCTGTTCGAGATTCCTGTCGACCGTTACCGCCAGCCCGTGCTGGTTTCCGGGACGGATGGTGTCGGCACCAAGCTCAAACTGGCTATTGAAGCCGGCATCGTTGATACCGTGGGTATTGACCTGGTCGCCATGTGTGTCAACGACATCCTTGTAGCAGGGGCTGAACCGTTGTTTTTCCTGGATTATTACGCCACCGGCAAGCTAGACCCGGAGGCGGCCGCGCAAGTCGTCAGCGGTATTGCCGAGGGATGCAGGCAGTCCGGTGCGGCCCTGATCGGCGGTGAAACAGCCGAAATGCCAGGCATGTATGCCCCCGGAGACTTCGACCTGGCAGGCTTCTGTGTCGGCATAGTCGAAAAGGATCGAATCCTGGACGGCAGCCGGGTCAAGGTCGGTGACGCCATCATCGGGGTCGGTTCCTCGGGCCCCCATTCGAACGGCTATTCGCTGATCCGCAAAATCATCGAGGTTGGTGGCCACCAACTCAGTGATACTTTTGCAGATAGCACGCTGGGCGCGACATTGCTGGCGCCAACGTGCATCTACGTCAAGGCTCTGCAACCCCTGCTGGCCGAACAAACCATTCATGCCATGGCACATATTACCGGTGGCGGACTCCTGGAAAACGTGGTGCGCGTGTTGCCGGATGACTGCGCCGCCAGGATCGACGACCAGCGCTGGCAGCGGCCAGCGATTTTCGACTGGCTGGCCGAGCAAGGGGGCATAGAACATAAGGAAATGCACCGCACATTCAATTGCGGAATTGGCATGACCCTGATCGTGGCCGCGGACCAGGTGCAGACCACGCTCGCTTCCCTGGAGGCAGCAGGTGAGCAGGCCTGGCATATTGGTGACATCGCGCCTCGCGGTAACGGCGCACCCGTACAAATCAGCGAATGACCCGTCCCAGGCTGGCTGTGCTGATTTCGGGCACGGGGCGCAACTTGCAGGCGATTCTGGACGCGATTGCCGAGGGACAGATCAATGCCGATATGGCCGTCGTGATTAGCAACCGGCCAGACGCAACCGGCCTGCAGCGTGCCATCCAATCCGGGGTTGCCACCGCTGTAGTGGACAACCGCGATTACGCAGACCGCGCGGCCTATGATGCCGCACTAGCCAGCCAGTTGGACTACTACCAGCCAGACCTGATTGCACTGGCCGGCTTCATGCGCATCCTGACACCGGAATTCGTAACCCGTTACCAGGGGCGCATGTTCAATATCCACCCATCCCTGCTACCCAAATATCGCGGCCTGAATACGCACCGCCGTGCCCTGGAGGCCGGTGACAAGCAACATGGAGCGAGCGTGCACTACGTCACGCCCGAACTCGATGGCGGTCCTGTTGTCCTACAAGGCAG
>JBFKKS010000331.1:0-2145 GCA_041630955.1 Nevskiales bacterium | reverse complement strand
ACCGTATAATTAGCCCTAAGTTATTAATAGTATTGCTATTAATTAAACCCTCTAGGTTTCCACTATGCACCTAAAAAACCTAGAGAACAGAAAGATGGTGGCTACGGGTGGACTCGAACCACCGACCCCAGCATTATGAGTGCTGTGCTCTAACCAACTGAGCTACGTAGCCTTATCGAGACTGGGCATCGCGAATGGATGCCGGAAGGGCGGGCATTTTAGGCAATTATAGGTCTGGAGTCGAGAGGCTTTGCGATATGGTCACTGTTAACCCGGCCGCCGCACGACCACTTTCTGGTACATCCCCCCGAAATAGGTGGTCTTTTTCCAACGGTAAGCACTGCGATCTGTTGCGTACTCGCTTATCTCCCGATACCAGAGCATGCGTGCATAAGGTTCCAGCGTGGCAAAGATGATGCTGATCAGGGCTTTGAATGGATGTGCCCAGTGCGGTCGGTGGTAGTCAACAAATATCAACTTCCCATCTGGTTTCAACCTGGCCAGAAGGGCGTCGACTATCAATTTTTTCTCGGGTTCTGGCACTTCATGCAGAAGAAAGAAACAGGTGACGGCATCGTACATTTCACCCCCTGGCGCAATCGCATTGGCCTGTCTGGCGTGTGCATTATCTGTGGCCGCCAGTTTTGCCTGGCAATTCGCGACCTGAATGGGCGCTACGTCAATCACATCCAGACGACCTTGCGGGCCAATTTGTCTGGCAAGCATTGAAGAATAGCGTCCGTACACACAGGCTGGCTGCAAGACGTCTAGGCCGGGATCGATTTCATCCAGTGTCGCCTGCTCCAACTTTGTGTAGTTGCCCAGAAGTATCGCTGAAACCATCCAGTGACGATCGAATAACGCCACACTGAACGGGTTCAGGTATGCCCATGTGTAGGTATCGCGCAAATAATCGGGAAGCGGGTCCTTGGTCTGCAGATCGCAGGGTATGTTTAGCGCAATGTCTGCGTATTGATCACTTTGCATGCTATCTCCACCTGTATTGTTCTATCAGGTAGAGAAGTTACTTGAACACGTGCGGGCAGACCTTGCTCCAGATCAAGTAAGGAAAATGTGAGAAGGACTCAGGATCTGGTTTCGAGATATCCCTCGATGGCTTCGATGCTTTCTGCGAAGTTATCCGATACGCGATCCACCATCATGCGCTCCAGTTGCCCGCCGATGAGTGGTACCTCGGCCTTGAGCCGCCCCTCGAAAGACAGCCTGCAGTGATCTGCGTCCTGTGCTTCAATCACGATGTCGATCTCTACACCGCCATGAAAACGTTCCGCAGTCAGCTTGGCCTCACCTCTGTATTTATCGCCTTCACGACGCCAGCATGCCTCCTGGACAATAACGAAACTCTCACCGAGCAGGCTCTTCACAACACGAGGCACACGGCTGCCGACATCCAGTTCCCGACGCAATTTATACACAAAGCCATCACTGTCATCCTGGTGGATGTCCAGTTCAAAGCTGGTGGTGTATTCGGAATCGTAGCGAAAACGCAGATACTCTTCGGACATAATCGCATTAGCAACAGCGTCAACGCTGGCGGCCAGATCGCAATGGTCAGCAAACTTTTTCATGCTCGGTCTTTACTGGTTACACATTAAAACGGAAGTGCATGACATCACCGTCCTGCACAATGTATTCCTTGCCTTCCAGCCGCAGTTTCCCCGCAGCCTTGGCACCCTGCTCGCCATTCAGGGCCACGTAATCATCATAGGCCGTTACCTCGGCACGGATGAAGCCTTTCTCAAAATCGGTGTGAATCACGCCCGCTGCCTGGGGAGCAGTCGCCCCGATCCTGACCGTCCATGCACGCACTTCCTTAACACCGGCCGTAAAGTAGGTCTGTAGCCCCAGCAGTTGATAGGCACCGCGAATCACGCGATTCAGCCCCGGTTCTTCGAGCCCCATTTCGGCCAGAAATTCGAGCTTGTCCTCATCATCAAGCTGGGCTATTTCGCCTTCGATCTTGGCGCATACCGCGACCACTTCTGAATTTTCTTCGGCGGCGTAGCTGCGCACTTTATCCAGCAGCTCATTGTTCTCGAAACCGTCTTCATCGACGTTGGCTATGTACAGGGTCGGTTTCAACGTAATCAAGTGCAGATCCTGCACCAGCGGACGCTGTTCCTT
>JBFKKS010000330.1:0-2153 GCA_041630955.1 Nevskiales bacterium | reverse complement strand
GGTGCAGAACTACAAATCCGCATCGGGATTAACACCGGGGTCGTCAGTGTCGGCAGCTTTGGTTCTGAAGGCCGCATGACTTATACGGCGATCGGTCTGCAAACCAACATCGCGGCCCGTATCCAGTCGCATTGCGAGCCCGGCGATATTCTGATTAGCGATGCGACTTATCAGCTTATTGCCGATGACATCGACTGCGAGGCCAAAGGCGAAGTCGAGTGCAAGGGCGTGCACTTCCCGGTGAAGGTGTTCTCGCCAATGGGACATACATGAATAGCCAACTGGACAATCAGTTAAGGCTAAACCGTTTCGGTCTGCAGTTTATTGACCCCGCTATTGAACAGGAATACCGGGAATGGCGGCTGGAACTCACCGCCCTGTTGATTAAGTGGGTACACATTGGCGCCCTGGCGCTTATGAGTTTGGGTTTCGTAATGCTCTATTTCCTGTATCGCGAACTCTTCTCACTTATTGCCGTCCACTGGATCAGCATCTTTTTTCCCGCCTATTCACTGGCTGTTGGAATTTCTTTTCTTCGGTCCTGGCAAAAATGGGCACTCCCAACACTTGTCGTCTTGCAAGCTGTTGGGGGATGCGGGGGAATATGGATACTGGATCAGGTAGGTAGTTCAACGGGAACCCTTATCGCCTGGGCCATTTTCGTCCCGATGTTCGTGCCGTTCATGCGAGCGCCGCCAGCTGTGGCCAGCCTGGCCATAACCCCCGCGTTGAGCATGGGCGCCTTTAAGGTAATTGGTGAAACCCTGGAGAGCACAATTAGTCTCGCGGACAGTTTTCTGCTGTGCGTACCTTTCATGGTTTTCCTGTCTGTTGTCGTCCTGTGCCTTATGATTGATTTCGTTTCCCGGCAGGGCTATGTAAAAGACCGGATCATTCATGCGCAGAGTCAGGATCTGGCTCAGAGCCAGTCGGTCATCCGCAGATATGTGCCGGGCGCTGTTGCTGAAAGAATCTTTGCGGGTGAAGAAGATTCAATCCAGCGACCGCTACGCCGTCGCGTCACTATCGTGTTTTCGGACATCGTCGGCTTTACCGACATGGCTGATCGACTGGACCCCGAGTCCATGACGCAGATCCTCAACGAATACATGGCCACCATGGCCGACATCATCGAAGCCCATGACGGTACGCTCAACGAATTCATCGGTGATGGCCTGATGGCGATGTTCGGCGCGCCGAATGAAATGGAACCCGAAGATCAGGCGCTGAATGCCGTGAAGGCCGCTCAGGAAATGCAGGCACGGCTACCTGAACTGAACAATCGCTGGCTAAAACTCGGCATAGGCGAACCCCTGCAAATCCGCATCGGCATCAACACCGGCGTGCTCAGCGTCGGCAGCTTCGGCTCCGAGGGTCGCATGACCTACACCGCCATTGGGCTACAGACCAATATCGCTGCACGCATCCAGAGCCACTGTGAACCGGGCGGGATACTTTTAAGCGATGCCAGCTGGCATCTGGTGAAAGATCAGATCGACTGCGAGCCCAGGGGCGAAGTCGAGTGCAAAGGCGTGCATTTCCCTGTGAAGGTGTATGCGCCAAAACCTTTAGAGGGGGCAACGTGACTACCAGGGCTTCATCGGGCACGGCACACTGGTACGGACAGGCGTTTGCCGAGTTCACCACTTGGGCGCCGGCACGCAAGACGGCATTCCTGTTGACTGCTGTCCTGGCTTGTCATCTTGCCTGGTACCCGGTCTGGGAATTCTTCGAAGATGGTTACCCGGGCCTGTATGGCCCTTGGTTACGGCCAATGATGGGGTTATTCATACTCGAACTGCTGACATTCATCGGCGTGTGTTTATGGCTGATCAGGATCGGCAGCCAGTCACGCCTGCCTGTATATCTCCTCGGCTATGGTTACGGCAGCTCAGCAATAGCCTGGGTATATCTCTCTGGACTCATGGATACCGCATACACGGGATTTCCGTTCTCACTCGCATTGGCCTGCATGCTTATCGACGGCTGGCGCATGGCGCTCCGGGTATCCCTGTTCTGGATTGGCGTTATTCTGCTTCTGATGATTGGCCAGGGCCTGGATTTTCTGCCTTTGGCGCCGTTTATTACCGACCAGTCGGCAGAAGCCAGAACCTCGCTCGCATGGATGGTGCCGGGGTACTTCTTCATTGTTG
>JBFKKS010000329.1:0-2168 GCA_041630955.1 Nevskiales bacterium | reverse complement strand
ATGATCGCGGAATGCTGTGATAAAACCAAGGCAGAACTGGTTCAACAGATAGGTGCAACTGCGACGATTTATCGCCGCAAGGAAAAAGACTAATCCAATCGGCGCCTTTACGGCATTGTATTGGTTTGCCCTCGATACCTATGGTTTTTTGACGCTGACTGCGTACCTTGCCGGATCGAAGCTTAAATGTACTTTACCGCGATGATTTCAAGCGTACGCATACCACCTGGCACCTGAACCTCAACCTCATCACCCTCTTCCTTGCCGATCAGGGCACGGGCAATTGGTGAGTTAATGGATATACGGTGCGCCTTGATATCAGCTTCATCCTCACCCACGATTTGATAGGTCAGGGCATCCCCTGAATCCACATCCTCAAGATCCACGGTCACCCCAAACACCACCTTGCCAGTAGCAGGCAGCGTGGTGACATCAATGACCTGCGCACCTGATAACTTGCTCTCGATCTCGGCTATCCTGCCCTCGATAAACCCCTGCTGCTCTCGTGCAGCATGGTACTCGGCATTTTCCTTCAGATCGCCGTGCGCGCGGGCTTCGGCAATGGCCTGGATGACCGCCGGTCGTTGAACCGACTTAAGGTCTTTCAGTTCCTCGCGCAGCGCCTCGGCACCACGAACAGTCAGTGGGGTGCGGTTCATGCCGCCAACTCCTCATGCAAATCCTGCAAACGATGCACCATTATGTCATCCATCTGCCCCATGGCCATGCAAGCCGCTCGTGCGCCTGCCAGCGTAGTGAAGTAGGAAACCTTGCGGGCTATCGCGGCACTGCGTATTGACAGCGATTCCTCGATGGCTCGCTTGCCTTCTGTGGTGTTAAAAATAAGTTGAATTTCATTGTTCTTGATCATGTCAACACAGTGCGGACGCCCTTCCTTAACTTTGTTGACCCGCTGACAGGTCAGGCCAGCATCTGCCAGCACCTTTGCGGTACCGTCGGTAGCAACGATTTCGAAGCCGCGACCGATGAGATGCTGGGCAAGTTCAACAGCACCGTGCTTGTCAGCCTCGCGCAGGCTGATAAAGGCACGCCCCGAACTCGGCAGTACCATGCCACCGCCGGCCAGCGCCTTGGCAAAGGCTTCTGCGAAGTCCCTGCCGATACCCATCACCTCCCCGGTGGATTTCATCTCTGGGCCAAGAATCGGATCAACCCCCGGGAACTTGGCAAACGGGAATACGGACTCCTTGACCGAGTAAAAACCGGGCTTGGGTTCACCCGTCACGCCTTGCTCGGCCAAGGTTTGCCCCGCCATGCAACGAGCTGCGACCTTGGCCAGTGGCAAACCAACCGCCTTGGATACGAACGGTACAGTGCGTGAAGCACGCGGGTTCACCTCAATGAGGTAAACCTCGCCATCCTGTACTGCAAACTGGGTATTCATCAGGCCAACAACTTTCAGCGCTTTTGCCAGCTTCACTACTTGCTCGCGCATCACGTCCTGCACATTCTCATCCAGGCTGTACGGCGGCAGGGAACAGGCTGAATCTCCGGAATGCACACCGGCTTGTTCAATATGTTGCATGATGCCGCCGATAATGACATTGCCCTGACTATCACCGATTGCGTCCACATCCAGCTCAACCGCGTTGGACAGGAAACGATCCAGCAGCACCGGCGCTTCATTCGAGACCTCCACGGCCTCGGTCATATAGCGTTCTAGGTCAGCCAGATCGTGCACGATTTCCATTGCACGCCCACCCAGTACGTATGAGGGGCGTACCACCATCGGAAAACCGACCTGCTCTGCCAAGGCCAATGCCTCGGCTTCGCTCTTGGCGGTGGCATTGGGTGGCTGCAACAGGCCCAGCTCGTTGACCAGCCGCAGGAAACGCTCTCGGTCTTCAGCCAGGTCAATCGAATCCGGTGAGGTGCCGATGATCGGCGCGCCCGCCGCTTCCAGTTCACGCGCCAGCTTGAGTGGCGTCTGACCACCAAATTGCACAATCACACCCTTGGGCTGTTCGAGATCAATGATCTCCATCACATCCTCAAAGGTCAGCGGCTCAAAGTACAGACGATCAGAGGTGTCATAGTCTGTGGACACAGTCTCAGGATTGCAGTTAACCATGATGGTTTCATAACCATCTTCACGTAACGCAAGTGCGGCATGCACACAGCAGTAGTCGAATTCGATGCCCTGTCCT
>JBFKKS010000328.1:0-2221 GCA_041630955.1 Nevskiales bacterium | reverse complement strand
GTTATCCAGCGGGTCGTCGCTGGCAATGATGCTGCCTGATACATCGTAAAGGGTGATCTCGACATCCAGATTGGTGCCTCGCCCATTTCGTGGCCAGGCCAGCCAGGACGGTGTAACGGTAAGCTCAACCAGCCCTGCGCCGCTTGAAAAACCAAACATATCGACGTCGGACACGGAATCGATAATGCCCTTATTGGCGGGATTGTTGTTATGTGGGTCATTCTCCGGACTGGTCACGTTCACCGTGCCATCCTCGGCTACGGCTAGCAATGTCGCAGCGGGCAGGGTGTCGGCGTGATCATCACTGCGCATGCCTACCTTGCCGGCGATGATCGCGATGTCGTCCTGATCATTATTGGCGTTTACATACTCGCCTTTGCTCCACTGGCTGACATTATCGTTATAGCCCGTTCCCATGATTGGGCCCCATGACACCCAGCCACTGCCGTGGCCCGGGTAGTAGGCTGTGCCGCCATTGACCCCGTCATGGGACAGGCCCATGTTATGGCCCATTTCATGAGATGCCGCTTCAGCGATATAGGGCGCACTTTTGCTGAGATTCTCCACGTAGACCAGGGCGGGGGAGTAGTAGGTGGGATAATCCGGGCGGCCGAATACATTTACATAGGCAACGCCGCCGGCCCCCTGGGCCGGCATCGGATTGCCATTTTCATCCGTGTCCTCGGTCATCAGCAAGCGGCCGGTGTGGCTGGTGAATACCGCGGGTTCCTCGGTCGTCACATCCACGTCAAATGCAGCGTAATCCTCGGCAATTCGATGCCAAATCTCCGCAATCCGATTCAACTCATCGGCATTGAAAACCGCCGGGCTGCCATCCACATCGAAGGCTTTGGCGTATAAGGTTGCGTAATTATTATTCCAGGCCGTGCCCGTGATGACATGGCCATCGAAGTCCAGGTAAATCACCTTGCTGGCGCCGGGTTTGCTATGCAGTGTAAAAGCCTCTGTGGCCGTGATTGCCTCTGGCGCGGTCGGCGTGGAAGATTCCCCCGCGGCTGGTTGCGGCAATTCCATATCCGCTACGTAGATACCACCATCTTGATCGGCGCGTAAAACGGCGGCATCACTGGCGGGGAAACGAAAACTATGCAGCTGGCGCATCGCCTTTCCGCGCTCTGATCCAGGCAGGGCCTGCAGATCCTGCTTCAGCAGTCCGGGCGGCAGTTCCTCCACTGTAAACGGGGCACCCTTGCCATACATCCGCTCAGGGGCAGCCAGTGCCTGATGCGCCATCAATAGCGTCGACAGCCCGGCTGCCATCAAGATCGCATGGCCCTTCACGGACCCATAGAAAAACCTGCTGATACGCATCCCACCCCCCAATTGATAAATAATTCAGCCTGTTACAAGGACATTAACAGAACTTTGCGCGTTACCTTGATAGCACATTTTTCGTTAAAACGATAATTGGAATAAGGACTTAAAGGCCCGATGATGACCCCTGCTTGCCGAACTTAGCGCATAGTGAATTTTGCCGGACGGGTGGTAGCAGGCGGTTGGCGCGTAAAAAGCGGCAACCCGGTTGGCAAGGCTTCAAGCGATGCCAAAGGGCAAGAAAGTCTCAATTGATACTGATGGCGCCGTTGCAGGCTTCCCTGGCCGGCCTACCTGGCCCGAACCAACCCTGGAAATGGCGCGCCCGAGAGGATTCGAACCTCTGACCCCTGCCTTCGGAGGGCAGTACTCTATCCAGCTGAGCTACGGGCGCCTTGCGGAGAATGGCTCATCTTGCCATCTGTCACGGCACTGTGTGCTGTGTGGCGCGAAGGATACGCGCTTGCTCCAACAGCGTCCATGCTGGTTTCAGACAAGATCATTG
Source organism: Nevskiales bacterium (assembly GCA_041630955.1). Taxonomy (GTDB): domain Bacteria; phylum Pseudomonadota; class Gammaproteobacteria; order Nevskiales; family CAJXLF01; genus JBFKKS01. The sequence goes on along the minus strand of JBFKKS010000328.1, from coordinate 381 downwards.
TTCAGCGACGGCGCTTATCGCTATACTTTGCCACTATTCGGGCCAATTGCCCGCAGACATCATCCAGATATCAACATAAGGGGTAGCGCGTGTCTGCCAATCACGACAAGGTTTTCGTCATCACCTTCACCGCGGTTCTGGGCTTTCTGATTGGCCTGTCCGTGATCATTTTTGCCATCGCCAATGCGCTGGATAATCGGGCAGCCGGGGACGGAATGGAGCCGGAGCGACTGGCACGCATAGAAGAACGCGTAAAGGCCGTGGGTCAGGTCAATACTGATCCCAATGCCAAGGTCACGATGCCGGTGGTCGATGCCGGCGCGGCCGATATGCCACCCGAGCAAATCGTTACAGAGGTGTGCGCGGGCTGTCACGTTTCCG
>JBFKKS010000327.1:0-2260 GCA_041630955.1 Nevskiales bacterium | reverse complement strand
TGAGATCGACCCGCGCTGGCTGGTCGAGGCCGGTTCGCGTCGCCAGAAGTGGATCGACCAGGCCCAGAGCCTGAACCTGTACATGAGCGAGCCTTCCGGCAAGAAGCTGGACGATCTCTACAAGTTCGCCTGGACCAAGGGTCTGAAGACCACCTACTACCTGCGCACCATGGGCGCTACGCATGCCGAGAAATCCACCATCAGCGATGACCGCCTGAACAAGGTACGCGGCGCTGAGGGCAGCAGCGTGGCTGCGGCACCCAGCGCAGAGCCGGCTGCCGAAATGCCGGCGGCCTGCTCGATCCTGGACCCGGATTGTGAGGCCTGCCAATAGCAGGTACAGGGGCAAACGTTGACGCACGCATCAGTCAGGAGGAAAACCATCATGGCGATATTCCGACTCACTCCCATCAATCCAGCGGATAGTCACTGGAGTGACTGCAACTGGCGAAAGCCGGTGCAGGTGCGTGCCCCCAACGAACGCCGGGCCCGGCTGGTCGCCGCGCGCGACCTGGCCGAGGCAGAGGCACGCTGTGGTCGCAACCTCGACGACAACCCCTGGGTTGAGCCCGAACTGGTGCATTGCGAGGAAGTACCGGAATCACCGTTTCCGTCCATTGGCGAGATCAGCGTGCTCACACCGAAATTCGCACGCCACTGAACACACGAACATCGACTGAATAACTGAACAGAACAAGAGGAACACATCATGCTTGAATGGGACGACGCACCCTCCGCTCAACCCGCCAGCCCAGCGGCGGCCACACCCCCGCCGCCGGCAACCAGCCTCGAAGCTGACGAAATCCTGCACCCTGACCCGGATGCGCTGATCAACCCTTCAGCGCCGGCAACGGGCGCGGGTGCCACTGGCGTAGAGGACGTCGAAATCGGTGCCGCGCGCATCCAGGTCGACGACAAGAAAATCATCAACTGCAAGGCCGACCTCAACCAGCTCGTACCCTTCAAGTACAAATGGGCGTGGGAGAAATACCTGGACGGCTGCGCCAATCACTGGATGCCCAACGAAATCAGCATGTCGGCTGACATCGCCCAGTGGCAGGACCCGAACGGTTTTACCGATGACGAGCGAGCCATCGTGAAGCGTTCGCTGGGCTTTTTTGCCAGTGCCGACTCGCTGGTCGCGAACAACCTGGTGCTGGCCGTGTACCGCCACATCACCAACCCCGAATGCCGCCAGTACCTGCTGCGCCAGGCCTTTGAGGAAGCCGTGCACACCCATGCCTACCAGTACTGCGTCGAGTCACTGGGGCTGGATGAGGCCGAAGTCTTCAACATGTACCGCGAGATCCCGGCTGTGCACGACAAGGCCGCCTGGGCGCTGCCCTACACCCAGTCGCTGGCCGACCCCAACTTCCACACCGGCGCACCGGAAGATGATCAGCGCCTGCTGCGTGACATGATCGCCTTCTACGTGGTGTTTGAAGGCATCTTTTTCTACGTCGGATTCGTGCAGTTACTCAGCTTCGGGCGCCAGAATCGCCTCACCGGTACCTCCGAGCAGATCCAGTACATCATGCGCGACGAGTCCATGCACATGAACTTCGGCATCGATGTGATCAATCAAATCAAGATTGAAAACCCCCATGTGTGGACCGACGCATTCAAGGAGGAAGCCCGCGACATGATCCGCGAGGCGACCGAGCTGGAGATCCGCTACGCTCACGACACCATGCCGCGTGGCGTGCTGGGCCTGAATGCCAATATGTTCATTGATTATCTTCACTTTATTGCCAATCGTCGCTGTGCTCAGATTGGCCTTGCGGAGCTCTTCCCCGGGGCAACCAATCCCTTCCCGTGGATGAGTGAAATGATGGACCTGAAGAAGGAAAAGAACTTCTTCGAGACCCGCGTCATCGAATATCAGGCGGGCGGCACACTCAACTGGGATTGACGACGGCTCGCGTACACGGCATAAACACTGCGCGAATCATTTTTTAAAACACGTGGATAGCCCACAGAGGAGAGAGAAACAATGGCACGTAAACCCAACGCAGCCTTCATGAAACCCATGAACATCAGCTCGGAACTGGCAGCAGTTATCGGCGGCGACCCCAAGCCACGCACCGAAGTGACCAAGCAACTGTGGGCTTATATCAAGAGCAACAACCTGCAGGACCCGGCCAACAAGCGCAACATCAACGCAGATGCCAAGCTCAAAGCTGTCTTCGGCGGCAAGAGCCAGGTCAACATGTTCGAAATGACCAAACTGGTGAACGCACACCTGAGCTAGACCTCAGGC
>JBFKKS010000326.1:0-2267 GCA_041630955.1 Nevskiales bacterium | reverse complement strand
CGTTGGAGGGCGCAATGGCTTTCAGGCTGGGCGGCTGTTGTCCGGCGGTGAACAGCTGCATGACGCCGGGGTAGGAGTAGCCCATCATGCCGACCACGCCGTTGGACCAGGGCTGGATCGCGGCCCATTCCACGGCTTCAGCACCATCAATGGCACGTTGCGGGTCAAACAGATCGAACTCACCGGATGAACAACCGGTGCCGCGTACCGATACACCCAGCATGGTGTAGCCCAGGCGTATGAGTTGGGCCTTGGCTTCCGGGATGTTGCTGAAGTACGTGCCGGTGCCGGCATCGTAGCCATCGTATTGCATGACCACCGGCCCGGGAGGTGCATCCTCGGCGCGCTCCATGTGATAGCGCAGGCGGGTACCGTCGGCGACGGTAATATAGCCCGTCTCAACAACAGTGTTCTCGCTGTATTCGACCTGCTTGCTGCCTGATCCGGAACCCGGATTGAATAGGCCGTTGCCGTCGGAGCCGCCACAGCCAGCCAGGACCAGTGCTGCCAGAAGGCAGCTGCTTTGAAGAATGCGTTTAATCATGTTTGACTCGGTGATATGCACAATGCGGTTAACTGCAGCTACCGGTTTTCACCGTAACCGTTACCGGGCTCTGGGTGCTGCGATTGCTTGTATTCACCGAGACGGTCTGCTTGCTGGCATCGAATGACCAGTTTTGGGTGCTGTTGCCGTTAACCTGCACCGCCTGTGGTTCTTCGACGCCCACGAAACGCAGCTCCCAGCTTCGTCTGTTCAGTGCGCCGGGGAAGCTCTGCCCCTGTGCGGCTGCAATGGTGACTGTATGGCAGGCACCATTGGCAGAGCTGTGCGTGGTCATGGGCGTCCACCGATAGGCACCGTCTCGATAGGCAAAGCCGCGGCCTTCGTCTTCATACAACCTGAATGCGCCATCCGCCCCCGGCCACACATTGATGATGAGGTTGTCTTGCGGGCCGTGCGCGCTGGTCAGTTGATGTGGCTGCATGGGTACGATGGCGCCCTTGCGTATGAAGACCGCGTATGCCTCCAGGGGCACGCTGCGGGTGATTTCAGCCGGACCGGTCAATTGTTCGCCGGTAAAGAAATCGATCCATTCACCGGGTGGAATCCACACATCAATGACCGCCGGATCACCCGGCGCCGCGACGGTGGCAATCAGCATGTCGTCGCCCAGCGTGTACTGGCTGCGGTAGCTGTAGGCTTCTTCGTATTCTGGCCACTGCAGGTACAGGGAGCGCGCCATCGGCAGGCCGCTGTCATGGGCCTCGCGGCTGAGCGTGTAGAGCGTGGGCACCAGCTGGCCACGCAGGCGCAGGAAGTCAGTGGCCACGGTTTCAGCCTTGCCGGGATACTCCCAGGGCAGGCGGTCGCCGTGATGCGAATGCAGGCGAAGAATGGGTTGGAAGGTACCGAACTGGATCCAGCGTACGTACATGTCATCCGGCAGGTGCTGACCCGTGTTGACCATGTTGTTGCAGTCGGCACCCGGGGCGGGTTCGCCGAGGAAGCTGCCAATGTCATGCGAAACATAAGGCAGGCCGATATTGCCCTCGGCAGCGGTCATTTCGGCTTCAAAGGCCATCAGCTCCCAGGTGGAGCAGGTGTCGCCAGTGAAATGGATGCTGTAGCGATGCTCGGCAAAGGCACCAATGCCATTGTTATCCACGCCTGCCTTGCCATTCTGGAACGAGCCGCCGATTCTCGAGAAGGCCGGCCAGCGCGAGCCCATGTCTTCATGCTGCTTGGCGTAGGCGGCATTGATCCAGGTGTCGGCCGAAAGGCCGGGGGCCTCGGCACGTGAGCCTTCACAGCACCAGTCCAGCCACCAGAAATCGATACCCGTGGCTTCGATAGGCTCATGCAGGTCAAAGTAAGCCTCAAGCTGTTTCGGCTGTGTCCAGTCGAAAATGTAGCAGGGCGTGGACGGGTCGGCCTGCAGGAAGGGACAGGGCAGGTCGGCATCGTCAGTCATCAGGCCACCCGTCTTGGCAGCGGTATCCGGGTAGGCCGGGTCGGATTCGGCGATGGACGGATGGACATTCAGGCCCACGTCGATGCCCTGTTCATGAACCCAGCTGATAAAGCCATTCGGGTCGGGGAAGATATCCCGGTTCCAGTCCCAGCCATTCCAGGAGCAGGCGTCATCGGTAGGTGCACCAATGACGGTATTCCAGACCGTGCAACCAAACTGGTTATGCACTCGTTTCCAGTCGGTATCGATGGAGATGGTATCCAGCGGGACGTCATGGGTCTGGAAATCGACGAT
>JBFKKS010000325.1:0-2271 GCA_041630955.1 Nevskiales bacterium | reverse complement strand
CAATGTGGCCAACGATCAGCGCAAGGTTGTTTACGAGCAGCGCAATGAGCTGATGGGTAGCGACGATGTCTCTGATGTCATTGAGTCGATCTGGGTGGACGTGGTTGAACAACTGATCAATTTGCATATTCCGCGCAATACCCTCGAAGAACAGTGGGATGTTGAGGGATTGACGGATGCACTGCGTGCTGAATTCGGTAGTGATCTGCCTATCCGTCAATGGCTTGATGAAGAGCACGATCTGGATGAAAACGGTCTGCGGGAGCGCATTCTTGAGCGACTGCGCGCGCAATACCAGGCCAAGCGTGAGGAAGTAGGACCCGAGGTGATGGGCCGAATCGAAAAAGCGGTCATGCTCCAGGTTCTAGATACCCTCTGGCGAGAGCATTTGTCGGCCATGGACTACCTGCGCCAGGGCATCCACCTGCGCGGCTACGCTCAGAAGGACCCCAAGCAGGAGTACAAGCGCGAAGCCTTCGACATGTTTGTCAGCATGCTGGATCGTCTCAAGCATGAAACCGTCACTATCCTGGCGCGCGGTCAGTTACGGGCCGAAGCGAACGCCGAACTGGCAGAGAAACAGCGTCAGCGCAGTCAGCAATTGCAGTTTGAGCATGCTGAGGCACCGGAAGTGGTAGAGGAACCCGAAACAGCGCAGGAGAGTGCAGCGGGGCAGCCCGGCATGCCATTTAACCCACGCCAGCGTACAGAGATGCCGAAAGTGGAAACCTTTGTACGAGACGAGGAGAAAGTCGGGCGTAACGACCCATGTCCCTGCGGGTCGGGTAAAAAGTACAAACAATGTCACGGCAAGCTCGCCTAGCAGCTCGATTCCAGGTCGAACAGGATTGATGTCTTTGTATTCCATTTCATCGATACAATTCAGCAGTTAAAGCTTCATAAGTTTCAACGATGGAGCCTATGCGCAAGGCACTCCACGCAACAAGCGCTTGCTGATAGAGTGACCCAGGTCCTTGGGCGGTGCAGGCGGGAATTTCGGCATGTGGACCGTAGAACAGGCACGAATTGAATCGTTCGGTAATCGACATGGAAAATATCAAGGCATTACCCGTTAGAGGTATTCGGCTCGGAACGGCGCAGGCCGGTATTCGCAAACAAGGTCGTGATGACCTGCTGTTGATGGCTTTGGCTCCAGACAGCACGATTGCCGCCGTGTTTACCCAGAACGCCTTTTGTGCAGCTCCTGTCGTGGTGGCTCGTGAACTACTGGCCAGCCAAGAGAAAATAACGGGTCTGCTGGTCAACAGTGGCAACGCCAATGCCGGTACGGGTGCATCCGGGGAGGCCGCGGCATGGGCCTGTGTGCAGGCAGCCGGGAAACTGCTGGGTTCCGGCAGCGTACTGCCATTCTCGACAGGCGTAATTGGGGAACCGTTACCCGTGGATAAGCTAACCGCAGCGCTGCCGCAGGCAATGCAGGCGCTGCAAGAGGGTGGCTGGCCGGCCGCCGCGCGCGCCATAATGACTACGGATACCGTTCCCAAAGCGGTCAGCCGTCAGCTTGAAATAGATGGCCAGACGGTAACACTGACGGGTATTGCCAAGGGCGCCGGCATGATCCGGCCGGATATGGCAACCATGCTGGCCTTTATTGCTTGCGATGCTGACGTCAGGCGGGGTGACCTGCAGGACTGTCTGAATGCCGCGGTTCATGCCTCCTTCAACTGTATAACGGTCGATGGCGACACCTCGACCAATGATGCCTGTGTCCTTATCGCAAGCGGGGAGGGCCCAAAGATCAGTTCTGAACACGCGCAGTGGGGAAGGTTTGCTGAGGCCGTTACTGCGCTTTGTGTTGAATTGGCACAGGCGATTGTGCGCGATGGTGAAGGGGCCACGCGCCTCATTACCCTGCAGGTGGTTGAGGCAAGCGACGTTCATGAGGCGCGGGCTGTAGCCGATACCGTGGCCCATTCGCCTCTGGTCAAAACAGCCTGTTTCGCGGGAGACCCCAACTGGGGGCGAATTCTTGCCGCTGTTGGTCGTAGTCCTGTCACCGCACTGGATGTCTCGGCGGTACAGATCTGGCTGGATGATGTGCAGGTGTTACGTGACGGTGCATTGAGCCCGGATTACACTGAGGCCGCCGGCGCTGCCGTGATGGCGAAGACCGAATACTGTATACGCATTGCATTAGGCCGTGGAGGTGCGCAGGCGAGAGTCTGGACCTGTGACTTCAGTTACGACTACGTCAAGATCAATGCAGAATATCGCTCCTAGCGATCCTGCTGCTGCTTTGCAGCTGCATAT
>JBFKKS010000324.1:0-2273 GCA_041630955.1 Nevskiales bacterium | reverse complement strand
CCTGACTGCTACCGATGTGGCCAAGCGGCTGCTGGATTACGGCGTGCATGCGCCGACCATCTATTTCCCGCTACTGGTGCCGGAATGCTTGCTGATCGAGCCGACCGAAACCGAGAGTAAGGAAACGCTGGACGGCTTTATCGAGATCATGGCCAGCATTTTTGAAGAGGCCAGGGCCGATATCGAGCAGGTCAAGGGCGCGCCCTACAGCATGCCGGTAAGGCGCCTGGATGACGTGCGCGCCGCCCGCCAGCTCGACTTGCGCTGGCAGCCTGCCGAATAAATCAATCTGATACCCAAGGAATATTATGTCTGCACTGATCTGTGGTTCACTGGCCTACGACACCATCATGGTCTTCAACGGCCAGTTCAAGAACGAAATCCTGCCCGATCAGGTTCATATATTGAATGTCGCCTTCCTGGTGCCCGAACTACGGCGTGAATTCGGTGGCTGTGCCGGCAATATCGCCTACAACCTGCAACTGCTGGGCGGGCAAGGTGCCCCAATGGCCACTGCAGGGCAGGATTTTGCCCCCTACGCGAAGTGGATCAGCGACAAGGGTATCGATGATCGTTATATCAAGATCATCGACGGCGCCTATACCGCGCAGGCCTATATCACGACCGATATGGACGATAACCAGATCACCGCCTTTCATCCCGGTGCGATGAACCATGCCCATGAACAGACCATCCCCACCGATGGCAGTGTCACGCTGGGCATGGTGTCACCCGACGGCCGCCAGGCCATGATCGATCACGCCGAACAGTTCGCCGCCGCCGGCATTCCGTTTATCTTTGACCCCGGCCAGGGCCTGCCCATGTTCGGCGGCGAGGAGCTTAGCCGCTTCATTGAGCTGGCCACCTACGTCACCGTGAATGACTATGAAAGCCAGATGCTCAAGGAACGTACCGGCCTGACCACCGAGCAGATCGCGGGCCAGGTCGAGGCGCTGATCGTGACCCGTGGTGGCGAAGGCAGCCATATCCATACCGACGGGCAGTTGATCGAGATTCCCAGTGCGCCGATCGAAAAGGTCACCGACCCCACCGGATGCGGTGATGCTTTTCGCGCCGGGCTGATCTTTGGGCTCCAGCAGGGCAGGGACTGGGCCACCACGGGGCGCATAGCCTCACTCATGGGCGCCATCAAGATCGAGCAGCACGGTACCCAGAACCACAGTATCGACCGCGAGTCCTTCTCGCTGCGTTACGAATCAGCGTTTGCACAACAATTGGACTAATAGCCCGTATTGCAGCCTTAACAGGTTTTACTGAACAAAGTAATAGGCAGCTGGCTCAAACAATTGTCATCAAAGTGCAGCGAGGGGTTGCATTATGCCCTTGTGTCACTGTTATACTCGAGGGGTCTATAGGGCTTAATATAACTATGCTGTTCCGCGACTTACTGCATTTATCGAGTGTTCGTTGGTCGTCTTGTTTTTAGGGTTTGTGCGATTCCGTTAAGAGGGGCTATACCGATGAGAAGAATACTAGGCGCAATGATTGCGCTTTCCGCTTTGCTTGCTGTGCCGGCGCAGGCTGCCACCATCACAGTCAACAGTAGCCTGGATCCATCGCCACTCGTGGCGAATGACGGGCTGTGTACGTTGCGCGAGGCGATTAATTCCGCCAACGCCAATCTGGCAGCGCCCGTGAATCTTGATTGCACACCGGGCCAGTCGGGCGCTGGCGGCGCACCTGTGACGGATACAATCGTGTTTGCCCTGCCTGGTGGTGCGACCACGGTACAGGTAAATGCCGCTAATGGTGCTCTGTCTGAGATTAAAGATAGTGTCGTCATTGATGGCGCGGGCGGCCCGGGCGGCACGGTGATCGTGGCCCCCACGGGCGGAGCAACACCATTCTTCGTGGTGGATGACCGTAATACCGCCTTGGGTCCGACGACAGACCCGGTGAACGTCACGTTTCAGAACCTGACCATGGACGGTGCGACCACCGTAGCCACACCGGCAGTGGGTGCAGCGATCAGCCTACGCAACCTTAATGCAGGCAGCTTCCAGCAAAACCTGACCATCACCAACGTTATCTTCAAAAATAACACCAACACCTTAGGCGGTGCAGGTGTCAATGACATAGGCGGTGCCGTCGGTGTAACGGGCAATGTGAACGTGACGATCGCGAACTCGCAGTTCTATGGCAATAAAGCCGCTTTGGGCGGTGGTATCGGTATAACTGAGTTTGATGTTGTCACGGCAACGAGTACTGGGGTTACTCCTACCTTGAATGTCACCGGTAGCACCTTCGGGAAT
>JBFKKS010000323.1:0-2291 GCA_041630955.1 Nevskiales bacterium | reverse complement strand
GCAACCAGCAGGCCGACAAATACATCGGCACGCGGCACCTTGCCAAACAGCCGGAAGCTGCCCCATTCGAAGGTTTTTTCGGCCACCACGAACATCACGCCGATGAGGGCCGCCAGCGGAATCTGTTCGATCAGGGATGAACCAAACAGGATGAACGACAGCAGGAAGGCAGCCGTGGCGATGCCGGATATCCGGTGCAGTGCGCCATTGTTTACGTTGATCATGCTCTGACCAATCATGGCGCAGCCACCCATGCCGCCGAAGAACCCCGTTACCACGTTGGCTGCGCCCTGGGCCGCACATTCGCGGTTTGGCCGACCCCGTGTGTCGGTCATGTCATCGATGAGGGTCAGTGTAAGAAGGGACTCAATCAACCCGATGGCGGCCAGGATCAGGGAATAGGGCAGGATGATCAGCAGCGTATCAAGGGTGAAGGGCACAGCAGGCAGATGAAAATCGGGCAGGCCGCCCTTGATGGAACCCAGATCGCCCACGGTCTTGGTGTCGATATCCAGCCCAAGCACCAGCAGCGAAACAACGACGATGGCCGCCAGCGTGGAGGGTACGGCCCTGGTGAGCTTGGGCAGGGCATAGATCACCAGTACGGTCAGGGCGATCAGCCCAATAATGGTGTAAAGCGGCATGCCACTGAGCCACGAAGTACTGCCATCCGGTTCGGTGACCTTGAGGTGACCAAACTGGGCCATGAAGATGACGATGGCCAGTCCGTTGACGAAGCCCAGCATGACTGGGTAAGGCACCATGCGAATGAACTTGCCCAGCCGCGCTGCCGCAAACAGCAGTTGCAGCAGGCCCATCAAGACGACGGTCGCAAACAGGTATTCGACACCATGCTCGACGACCAGCGCCACCATCACCACTGCCAAGGCGCCGGTTGCGCCGGAGATCATGCCGGGCCGTCCGCCGAATGCCGCAGTGATAAAGGCCACGATGACGGCCGCATATAAACCAGTGAGCGGCGAAACATGGGCAATCAGGGCAAAGGCTATCGCTTCGGGCACCATGGCCAGCGCTACTGTGAGACCACTGAGCAGATTGGTTCGAACGGTAGCCAGGTTGAGTGGTTGATCAGTTTGTTTGAGCACGGAAAACTCCAGCAGCCTCGTCAAGATTACCGAGGCAGCGCAAGCCATCAGGCACGGACTCGGTGTACGGGCTATTTGATAAGGCTACTGAAGACGGCGATGCAGCCAGGAAATAGAGGGGCAGCGAATTGAAATGCTGCGACGCACAATTATGCCTGCGTTATGCGCCGGCGTCCATATTGGTAATGATCGGGCTGCTGGTTATGCGGCATCCTCTGTCTGCACGGGCGCTGCCATTTTGGGTGCAAAGCTTTCTGCACTGGCCATGTCCCAGAACATCTTGTAGACCGGATGATTGGTGCGGTTCTCCAGCAGGTCACCGGGTTTCAGGTACTTGATGAGTGACGATACCAGCGCCACTTCATTCACTGAAACTCGCCTTACGATGTGATGGGGTCCCAACTGGTTGGGGTGGGCCAGACCCGCTGCCCCCACCAGTTCACCCAGTGCTTCCATGGTATTGCGGTGAAAATTGTAGACACGGTTGGCTTTGTCATAAGGGTCCAGTGCCCGCTGGCGGAGCCAGCTCTGGGTCGTGACGCCAGTAGGGCAGCGGCCCGTATGGCAATGCTGGGCCATGATGCAGCCCAGCGCAAACATGAAGCCGCGGCCGGAATTGCACCAGTCGGCGCCCAGTGCAATGGTGCGTGCGAGGTCAAAACCCGATACGACCTTGCCGGCTGCGCCTATCTTGACCTTGTCGCGCAGGTTCAGGCCGACCAGCGTGTTGTGTGCCAGCACGAGGCCCTCATGCATGGGGGTGCCGAGGTGGTCAGTGAATTCTACCGGTGCTGCGCCCGTGCCGCCTTCTGCACCATCGATGACGATGTAATCCGGATGCTCTCCGGTTTTGAGCATGGCCTTGCACATGGCGAAGAATTCCCAGGGGTGGCCGATACATAATTTGAAACCAACCGGTTTGCCGCCCGACAATTCGCGAAGCAGACCAATGAACTGCATCAGTTCAATCGGCGTGGAAAAGGCCGAATGGCTGGGTGGGGATATACAATCTTCACCTTCCGGTACACCCCGAGCCTCGGCTATTTCCCTCGTGACCTTGGCTGCCGGAAGAACGCCACCATGACCCGGTTTGGCACCCTGGCTGATCTTGATTTCGATCATCTTGACCTGGGGGTCGGTGGCATTCTCGGCAAATTTCTCTGGATTGAAGCTGCCGTCGTCATT
>JBFKKS010000322.1:0-2305 GCA_041630955.1 Nevskiales bacterium | reverse complement strand
CGCACCGCCATAACCGACGATCGTCAGGTCCTTAAGATCTGAACGCACGATCTCGCGCACCAGCGCCATCGGCTTGCGCCGGGGGCCCCAGCCACCGATACCGATGGTCATGCCATCTTCGAGTGTGGCGACCACTTCTGCAGTGGTCATTTCCTTATTCAGCTTCACTTTCATCCTTGTCCGTTAATCACTCCCTCTCCCCATTGGGGAGAGGGTCGGGGTGAGGGGCGAGCTTCATCACTGACTCCCTCACCCTGGCCCTCTCCCAGAGGGAGAGGGGACTAAGCCGTACTAACCAGCTACTGGAAACCGACGCTGAAATCGTGACCCCAGATGGAGACCCGCTCACCATGTGTCGTTTGGTAGCCATCGTGATCAATCACCTTGCCACCCCAGCCGAATTCAAGGGCAAAGTTACCAGGCGTCATCATGTAGAAAGAGGTCATCTCGTCGTTTTCATGCTGCCCCATGGTGGCCATCAACTTGACGTCATTGGCCATCATTCGATCATGGGCTTCACCGACCTCGGTCATGGAATTCACCTCGACCATGATGTGGATACATCCAGCCGGGTTGGGCATCTCGCCCAATGCGAGACTGTGATGGCGGCCATTGCAATGCAGGAAGTGCATGCGCATGACAGGCGCATCCGGCCCGGGCTGGAAACTGAACTCATCGGATACGCGGAAGCCCAGCACATCGGTAAAGAGCTTCTCGGTTTCATCAAACGGCAGCGCTGGTAGCACGGTATGCCCCATGCCCATTTCGCCCGTCTTGAAGCCTTTAACGCCTATCGGTGAAACAAACGGCGCCTCTCCCCCGTTATAGCCATAACTGATCTCCTGGCGATTGCCGGCCGCATCGGTGAAGCTGGCCATATCCGCCACCAGGCGAAAGGCCTTGTCCTCGTCACTGCCCTGCTCTACCGCAACACCGGCTTCCTTGAGGGCTGCTATGGCCGTATCAAAACCGGCCTGATCAGCCACTTCCCAGCCTGAAGCAAAATAGCGGTCTTCATCACCAGGCAGAATGGCGATACGATGGCTGCGTTCATCCATCTTGAGGTAAAGGCCACCACCGGGTGCGGCTGAAGTCGACATGCCAAGTACCTGCTCGCCGTAGTGCTTCCATTTCTCAATGTCGGTGCTCAGTGCTACGACGTAACCGAGTGAATCAATTTTCGCCATGCTGGTTTCCCGTTTGTGAATTCGTGTGTTGATTATTCTCGCTATCGCTGGCTGTTACGGCTTCACCCGTTGGGATGAGTGCCCCAAGATCCACAGGCATGTCGTCCTATTGGACGAAGATGCCATTAGCCCGTAAACGTACCTTGCCCGCATGCAAAATCACGATTCGCCCGACATATCCCTGCCTGTAGGACAGCCCCTGATCGTCGATGATCCGGAAAGCGCCCACTGGGACCAGTGTTGTGAACTGCTGGTTGTGGGCTTAGGCGCGGCCGGTGCATCGGCTGCTATCCATGCCAGGCAAGCCGGTGTTGATGTACTGGTACTGGATCGCTTCGGCATGGGTGGCGCGACGGCCAAGAGCGGCGGTGTCGTGTACGCAGGCGGCGGCACCAAGCAGCAAATCAGGCTGGGCATCGAAGATACCCCCGAGGCCATGTTTCAGTATCTGAGCATGGAGGTCGGCGATGCGGTGAGCGAAAACAGCCTGCGTCGTTTCTGCGATGAAAGCCGTTCCCAGATCGAGTGGCTTGAGTCGCTGGGCGTACGATTTGATTCCGAGGCACCGCCCCCCAAAACCTCTTATCCAAAGAATGGCATTTACCTGTATTACTCAGGCAACGAGTCCGTTAAACCCTTTTGCGATGCAGCACCACCCGCCCCGCGGGGCCACCGCACGGTCTGCAAAGGGTTATCCGGCAAGCGCCTTTTCAGTTACCTGCAAAAGCGCGTCGACGCGCTCGGCATTCCTGTACTCAAGCAGACGGCTGCAAGGCAACTGGTCCAGGATGCCAGCGGCAGGATCATCGGCGTCAAAGCCTGGCAACTCACGCCCGGCAGCGCTGCTGCGGAAAAGCACGAAAAACTGATCCGTCGCGCCGACTGGATGCACAATGGGTTACCCGCACTGGCCGACAAGCTTCGCGCCAGGGCAACCGCCATTGAATATTCCGAGGCCCGGCCCGTTATGATTCGCGCAACCAGAAGCGTCATCCTGACAACCGGCGGCTTCATCTTCAACCAGCCCATGGTCGCCGAGAACGCGCCGAATTACCGACACAACATGCGCCTGGGCACGACCGCCTGTGATGGCAGTGGCATTCGCCTGGGACTATCTG
>JBFKKS010000321.1:0-2310 GCA_041630955.1 Nevskiales bacterium | reverse complement strand
TGGGGCCACTGCCCCCTCGACCCAGGATGACCCGCACACTCAGCACCAGGAACCAGAGTGCGAGTGCGCCGCCATAGAGCAAGGTGATATTGATATCGGTAATGAGCTGCGTAGTAACCTGCATGGTGCCTCCCGTTTATTTTGACCCGCTTAGACTAATACCCGGGCTTATTCTCGACCAGTTTATTGTTAATCAAGCGTGCATGCGTTTGCCGCCCTATTCAGGCCAGCCTGTTTAAATCAGTGCTTGTCCGCTTCCATGGGGTGGGCATCCAGCGGGGATTCAAAGGCAATAAACAGCACGCAGGGGTCGCCCTTGAGGCACTCGGCATGGTGTGGCAGCTTGGCCGGGCCGTAGGCATACATGCCGGTTTTGAGGTGCTTGGTGGGCTGGCCCTGGTAGGTAACATTCAAATTGCCGGATACCAGCACCATGCGTTCGGCCGAGGAGTGCCAGTGACTGGGAATCTTGAAGTTGCCCGGCACCTTGAAAAAGATATCGACGTTCGGCTTGGCCGGGTCACCGTGCAAAACGGCGATCTGGCAACCCTTGGGAATAAAGTCAGGACAAGGACCCCATTTCAGCTTGGGGTCATTATGGTCAGCAGCCACTGATGGTTGACCGATGGCCGGCGTCTCGGCCAATCCCGCCTGGGAAACGAACAGCATCGAAAGAGCCGTAAACAACAGAGCGAACCTGGACATCGGACACCTCCAAAAATAAGGGACAGGGCAACAGTCCGCTTTACCTTACGCCTGTGCAGGGCAACTGTCTGCAACGAAGAGCGGTTATTTAATCCTCACGGCAAACCACAGTGCCGGACAGTCCTGCATGGCTCGCTGATTGTTAGATACAGCGAGCCTATCTTGTTAATAGACAAATTCAATTGGCAATGCCGTTTTCATAGGCTTTACTAATTCAAAGGACTTTGCCCATTTGCGAGTGTGATTGCACAAGGAGAATACCGTCATGTTCAGCAAACCCGTTTCTGTCGTTAATGCGTTGGTCGTCGCACTCTGCGCATTGCTTATTTCTTGCTCCGACGCGCCCGAGGATTTGACCAAGCTGAGGCACGGGGATGTGAAAATATCAAAATCTGGAGAACAACCAATGAAATCCGCAGATGTGCCCAAATCAAACCAGTTCTGGTGGCCTGAAATGGTTGACCTTTCCCCGCTGCGCCAGCATTCGCCCCAGTCGAATCCCCTGGGGGATGACTTCGACTACGCGGCAGCATTTAAAAGCCTGGATCTGGATGCCGTTAAGAAAGACATTGAAGCGATCATGACGGATTCGCAGGACTGGTGGCCGGCAGACTTCGGGCACTATGGTCCGTTCTTCATTCGTATGGCATGGCACAGCGCCGGCACCTATCGCACGATAGATGGGCGCGGTGGTGCCGGTGGCGGGCAGCAGCGCTTCGAACCGCTCAATAGCTGGCCGGATAATGCCAACCTGGACAAGGCTCGGCGTCTACTGTGGCCAGTGAAAAAGAAATACGGGCGTAACCTGTCCTGGGCTGACCTGATGATTCTGACCGGCAACGTGGCCCTGGAGTCCATGGGCTTCAAGACCTTTGGCTTTGCCGGTGGTCGTGAAGACGACTGGGAAGCTGACCTGGTGTACTGGGGGCCCGAGAAAGAGTGGCTGGCCGATGAGCGCTTTCACGGTGACCGTGACCTGGAACGGCCACTGGCGGCCGTGCAGATGGGGCTGATCTACGTTAATCCGGAAGGCCCGAATGGCAAGCCTGACCCGGTGGCGGCCGCCAGGGATATACGCGAAACCTTTGGCCGCATGGCCATGAATGATGAAGAAACGGTCGCCCTGATTGCCGGTGGGCACACCTTCGGCAAGACACACGGTGCCCATAAACCCGATGGTTGCGTGGGGCCCGAACCGGCCGCCGCGGCGATCGAGGAACAGGGCATGGGCTGGACCAGCACCTGCGGCAAGGGTAACGCCGAGGACACGGTCACCAGCGGCCTGGAAGGTGCCTGGACCGTGACGCCCACGCAGTGGAGCATGAGCTACCTGAGCCTGCTGTTCCAGCACAACTGGGTGCAGACCAAGAGCCCGGCAGGTGCCGTGCAGTGGATACCGGAGGACGAGGCCGCCGCCATGCTGGTGCCGGACGCCCATATTGAAGGCAAGCGCCATCCGCCGGTCATGCTGACCACTGACCTGTCGCTGAAGGAAGACCCCGCCTACCGCGAAATCTCCAAGCGTTTCCTGGAGAACCCCGAGGCATTTGAACTAGCTTTTGCCAAGGCCTGGTACAAGCTGACCCATCGTGACATGGGACCCCG
>JBFKKS010000320.1:0-2317 GCA_041630955.1 Nevskiales bacterium | reverse complement strand
CCCGGTGACCTTTGGCATTAACCCGTCGCCAGTCAAAGCCGAGGTTGAGGCGCGGGCCGGTATCCGTGCCATAGCCCAGGCCCGCGGAATACAGTTGCGGTTTGCGTGGGGTGGTGGTCACCCCGATTGGCAAAACATGATCCTCGGCCTGCTCCTTGAGCAGCTCTACCTCGACATCGCTGAAATAGTTGCTGTCGATGAGTCCGTTTTCCAGTTCGACCAGCTGCAGTCGGTCGTAGGGTTCGCCCGGTGCGAATGGCACATAGCGCTGAATGAAAGCCGGCTCCAGGATGTCCTGCTCAATGCTCACCTGGCCCAGCCGGTAGCGTGGTCCCGTGTCGTAATGCAGTACCACATCGGCCCATAGTGCAGGGGCGTTGACGCGTAATTCACTGGTGCTGAAGCGGGCATCCAGGTAGCCATAACGCAGTGCCACCTGCTGCAACAGGGCCTTGGTTTCTTCATATTGGCTATGCCGCAGAGTCTGGCCTGACTTCAGGGGCATCTTGTCCAGGGCTGCGCTGAATAGCGGGCTAAGCTGGCCTTCACCGGATACCCGGACATCGAGTTGACGAAGCAATACCGGCTTGCCCGCATCAATGCGATATCGAACGCGCCAGCCGCCCTCCTGCATGGTCAGCGCGCTATCGATTTGCGGGGCGTAATAACCGTATGGTTGCAGGGCCTGCTGAATCTGTTTGGTCGCGCGCGCATGATGGCGGCGCACCCAGTTGTCCAGCGGCAGGTCTTCGGGCGGCTGGCCCCGAATAGTCAGCAGCGCTTCGACGTTTTGCAGCAGCTCTGCCTGCAGTCCTTCAATCACGACCTCAACCTTGCGGTTGTCACGCGCGTAGGCGGTCGACAGGCAAAGTGACAGGCCCAGGACAAGCAGAACGGCAGCGTGGCGTAATTTCATGGCTAGATTCGGCAGGTCAATTCGTACTCTGAATCTCCTGCGGCCTCGCCCTCGCTGTTGAAGCGTCGTTCGGTAAAACGGGTGTGGCCGTTGCTGTCCACGGTAATCACGGTACTGCAACGCGTGCCGTAGGTTGGCAGGTGAATAAAAATGGAAGAAAGCTGTTTCTCCAGGCTGGGGTCGACCCCGGTATCGGGCAGGTCGTCGTCGTTGGCAAGCGTTCGGCAGGTGAGAATGCCGAGCAGGTCGTCGCTGCGGATAATAGGCTCTAATAGCAGTTGTTCAAAACGTGTACCCAGATTGCGCATTTTCGGCCAGGCGTCGTCGAGATGACCATTACTGAGCGCATAACTGCCCGGCGGGAGTTCGCGTGCTTCCGGGGTCGGGTGATTGGTCAGGTAGTGCAGGCTCTGGCTATCGCACACAAACAGGTTGCAGCCGGCATACTCGGCTATCTCTTGCAGCCGTGTCTCGGCATAGGCCCGCGCCGATAGCTGGCTGGTCAGGAAGTCGCTGACCAGTGCGCCACGCGAAGGGGCGCCGGGAACCGAGGAGGCACCGCGCGCATTGGTCAATGCCGCAAAGCGACCATCCACATGCAGCCCTAGCCAGCTGCCGCCCTGTTCCTCATCGCGGCCGGCCAATACGCCCGGCGCATTCGGCCAGAAATCGGCAGCCCGGCTGGGGCGCCGATAAAATTCATCACGATTGGCGGCGACCACCAGCGAGTACTGCGCATGGTTGTGCCAGGAAAGGGCAAGTAAACACATGACTACAGGCTATCATGCAGAACCATGGAGGCGGCATGATGCAACAGACAGAATTTAAAGCGGGGCAGGCGCCCGATTATGCAGCGCAGATTGAGCAATGGCTGGTGCAGCCCCCCAGCCTGGTGGCAAGCGGCTTTGGTCGCCGCATCGCACCGGCCCTGAATCCGGTGTTACGCGTGACCCAGGCCGTGATTCCGGAGAGCCTGTTCGAACAGGCCCTGGTGACTGCCAGTCGTGCCAGCACGCGGGTCGCGTTGCGACAACGGGTGATGCAGCAGGCTGGCGTAACCGATATCGAGTCACTACGCAGCCGGCCGATTCCCGATTGCGATCAGCAGTGGCGAAGCTTGCGACGTAGCGCCATGGGGCTGGCCGGGGGCACCGGGGCAGCGAGCGGCGTGGCGGGTGCTGCCGGGCTGACGCTGGATATTCCGGCCCTGATACTGCAGTCCTACGTGGGCATCCATCGTACCGGCATGTGTTATGGCTACGACTGCAGCGAAGCCAACGCGCCTGGTTTTGCCTTGGCAATATTTGCACTGGCGAATGCCAATACCCTGGAGGAGAAACAGGCGGCCTGGCAGGCGCTGGTCGGTCTGCATGACCTGCAGAATGAGGCTCTGCGCGATGG
>JBFKKS010000319.1:0-2329 GCA_041630955.1 Nevskiales bacterium | reverse complement strand
ATCTGCTCGATAAGGAATTTGAGGAAACCCTCTTCGGCAAGGGATGTGCCCGAAAGGTTAAGCGAGGCCTGGGTGAGCTGTTCCGCCTTTTGCGGGTAGCGCTCCAGGTAGTCGACAAAGGTTGTAACGACCCAGCGGTCTATTTTATCCATGAGGCCAAAGCGTTCTGCTGCCGGCAGGAATGCGCCCGGTGCGACGAGTTCGTCGCCCTGCTGCATGCGTATCAAAACCTCGTAGTGATCACCGGTGTCGGTACTCCGCAACGCCTTGATGGGCTGGGCTGCCAGGCGAAACATATTCTGGTTCAGTGCCTGGTTAATGTGTTCGGCCCATTCCATTTCCCTGTTGCTGCGCACGATAGCTTCGTCGCTTGGCGTGTACAGGTGCAGGCGGTTGCGACCTGCTTCCTTGGCGGCGTACAGGGCTGTATCGGCATGGCTCATGGCCAGCTTGGCCTGGCGCGTGCGTTCGGTAATGGGCACGATTCCGATGCTGGCACTGAGTGGGAAAATGCGTCCGTCCCAGGTGAATTGGATGCCCTGGATGGAGGAGAGCAGCCGTCGCCCGACGCTGGCTGCTTCGTTGGCCTCGACGTTCCTCAACAAGATTCCGAATTCATCGCCGCCCAGACGTGCCACCGTGTCGCCCTCATGTACGCAAACTTCAAGGTGCTCGCCAATCTGTTTCAATAAAACATCCCCGGCGCGGTGACCACTCAGGTCGTTGATCAACTTGAACTGATCCATGTCCATCATCAGGAATGCATGCGTACGGGTGCTGCTCGTTGCATCATGGATCAGCGTGTCCAGCTGCTGCTCAAGTCCCATCCTGTTCAGTAAACCGGTCAGCCCATCACGATGCTCTCGCTGACCACCTGTTTCTACTGTGGCGTCGAGCCTATCGAGGTTGAAGGTAACGATACGCCCCTGATGACGGCCATCAGCATCAATGAATGGTACCGAGCTTATTTCAAGTATCGGGTGGCTGGCTTCGCTAAGCCGCAGATGAACGTGGGTTGGCTCATTGCCGTCAAGAAACTTGGCGATAAGGTTCTCAAGTGGCTCCTCGGTATCGACCAGCGGGGCAAGTACTTCACAAAGTGTCCTGCCTGTTGTCGGTGTGTCTGGCAGCCCGAGGTAGTGCTCGGCAGCCGTATTGAGGTATTGAATAATGCCCTGATCATCGACGCTTAACACCGGCTGCCGCATGACCTCCAGTATCTGGGCATGGTCAGGCTCGTGGTAGATGTGATTGGCAGGCTTGGCTTCCGCTGCAGTGCTGCCAGGGGGTGGGGCCGGATCAGTGGGAAGGCTATTCATTCGCTGAGCGGCAGGGTGAAGAAGAAGCTCGAACCCTTGCCGGGTGTCGAGTCGACCCAGATTTTACCCCCATGCCAGCGCACCACTTTTTCACAGATTGCCAGGCCAATTCCGGTGCCTTCGTATTGCTGATTTTCGTGATATTTGTAAAACAGCCTGAACACGTTATCCAGGTTTTCTGGCGGAATGCCGATACCCTTGTCGGTCACGGTAAACACCCAGTCGCGGCCGCGTGTCGTGACCGAGATGTGGACCTGCGGGTTTTCGCCGGGCTGAAACTTGATGGCGTTGGAGATCAGGTTCTGGAACAACTGCACCAGTTGCCGGCGATTTGCAAATACCTTCGGCATCGGGTCACGGGTTATCCTGGCCTGGCTGCTGTCAATCATCTGGCGCAGGCCCTCGCAGGCCTCATCGATAACGGCCTCGCAGTCGGTGATGGTGCGCGTTTCATTCTCGCCACCGATATTCGCTACCGTGAGCAAATCGTTGACCACGTTTTGCAGTCGCAGGCTTGACTGCCACATATCATCCAGTTGTTTCGTGGCCTCCTCATCCAGCTTGTCTTTCTGACTTCGCTGAAAGAGCTGGATCTGCCCAATCAGGTCCTTCAGCGGGTCCTGCAGGTCTGTCGTGGCCACGTGTGCGAACTGTTCCAGTTCGTTGACCAGCCCAACCAATCGATGCCGGCTGCGCGCCAGGGCAATCAGGTCACGGTAGGACGACAGCGCCGTATAGATGACGGTAAACATTCGACTCTGGGTCAGTTCGGTTTTGGCCCGGTAGTCATTGATGTCATACACCTTCAGCACACGGCGTTCGGGCGCCATTCCGGGCTGCCCGGTACGCAGGATGATGCGAACAAAATGATTGCCAAGCTCCTGGCGCACATAACGTGCAACTTCCAGCCCGGCATCATCGGTTTCCATTACGACATCAAGCAGAATAATGGCTGTATCAGGATTTTCCTTGATCTTCTGCTTGGCTTCTGCCCCTGAGTACACGTCGAT
>JBFKKS010000318.1:0-2332 GCA_041630955.1 Nevskiales bacterium | reverse complement strand
TTTTATACCGCAGCATTCACATACAAGCGATACAAACGGTGACCGCGTAATCTTTGCGTCATCAATATTAAAAGCTTGGGCTATAGCCCGGAGGACACTATGCAAACTTTGGATTCACTACTGCTTGAATATGCGAGCTCGCACCGCAACCCTGTTAACCAGCTGATTCACTGGATCTGCATTCCGCTGATCACCTTTACCGTGGTCGCCTATGGCTGGATCATCCCGTCCGCCTGGATGTCAGGCTGGTTGCCGGCCGAGGTTGCGCCCTTTTTTAACTTTGCCACCATTGGCGGCGCCCTGGCACTGGTGTACTACTGGCGTCTGGCCCCCTGGCTATTTGCTGTGATGCTGGTATTCCTGGTGGGTAGCTGTGCCCTGGCCTGGGCCATTGAGCAAAGCGGCCAGCCGCTGTGGTTGATTGCCACGGTGATTTTCGTGGTGACCTGGATCGCCCAGTTTTATGGACATCATGTGGAAGGCGCCAAGCCATCATTCTTCAAGGACCTACAGTTCCTGCTGGTGGGTCCGGCCTTCATCGCCGACAAGGCCAAGCGTGGCAAGTTTATCGACTGAACCACAACTAGCTGAAAAGCAAAAGCCCGGCCAGTGCCGGGCTTTTTTGATCGACAGACTAGGCCAGCAAACCGCCGATAATCGCCCCAAGCAGCAGTGGACCGATCTGGATCGCCATCAGTACAAAGATACCGGCGCCCGCCACGGCCCCGATCACGGGCATGGTGGTCAGCGCGGTAGAGAAGGTGGCGAGCAGAATCGCGACGATGACAGAAGGCAGCAAGGCAGCCATGATGCCTGCACCCACACCACCGGCTTTCTTGCCACCGACGATGCCGGCGATGAGTGGCCCGAAGGTCGGCAACCAGAACAACAGAACCGAGATCAGAATCATCCATAAGGTGCCGGATACGACACTTCCATTCGCATTTGCCATGCTTTTCCCCTGCTTTTCAGTGCATTCAGCCAAGCATCCAGTGTAGCGGCAGATTGAGTCTCACTCATCTCAGGCTCATACTGACGACCGCGAATTAATAATTTATCAGGAGCAACCGATGGTGATCGATCGTAGCAAGCCGGTACTGGTGACGGGTGGCAATGGCTACATTGCCTCATGGATTGTCAAATATCTGCTGGAAGACGGTGTCGATGTGCATGCCACCGTGCGTAATCCGGATGATGACAACAAAGTAGGGCATCTCAAGAAGATCGCAGCCAATGCCCCCGGCAAGCTCACCCTGTTCAAGGCAGACTTGCTGGCTGAAGGGGTGTTCGACGAGGCCATGGCGGGTTGTGAACTGGTCATGCACACCGCGTCGCCATTTGTGATCATGGGCATTACCGATCCGCAGCGTGAGTTGGTCGATCCGGCCGTGAAGGGCACGACCAATGTGCTGGATGCGGTGAACCGCACGGATTGCGTCCGTCGCGTGGTGCTGACTTCCAGCGTGGTGGGTATCTATGGCGATGCGGTGGATATCAAGCAGACAGCGAATGGCATCTTCACCGAGGAGCACTGGAACACCACCAGCAGTGTGGACCACCAGCCCTACAACTATTCCAAGGTCGCGGCCGAGAAGGCAGCCTGGGAAATGGCTGACAAGCAGACACGCTGGGACCTGCTTACGATTAATCCCGGTCTCGTGATAGGCCCGTCACTGACTTCGGCCAGTGCCTCAGGCAGTTTCTCTACGATGAAGCAGTTCTTTAATGGCAGTCTCAAGATGGGGGCACCGAACCTGGAACTCGGTCTGGTTGATGTGCGCGATGTGGCACAGTCCCACATCAAGGCCGGCTTCACACCCAAGGCCAGTGGCCGGCATATCTGTGTCAGTGAATCCATGACCATGCTTGAAATGGGGCAGGCGCTGCGCCAGCATTTTGGCCCGCGCTATCCCTTTCCCAGGAAGGAACTGCCCAAGTTCATGGTTTGGCTGGCCGGGCCCTTCAGCGGTATCACCCGCAAGTTTGTGGCCAAGAATGTGGGTTACCCGCTGAAGTTCGACAACAGCTATATTCAAAAAGACCTGGGGATGACATTCCGGCCTGCGGCCGAGTCACTGGTCGAGTTCTTCCAGCAACTGATTGATGATGGCATCGTGCGTGATAAGCGCTGACCCGAAAACGTGAGAGGGCATGGAGCGAGGGCGCGGCAGCCAGACGATCCGAACGCCCGCGCCGACTGGCGCGTACTCGCCACACTAACGCCCTATCTGTGGGAATACCGCGGTCGAGTCATCATCGCCATGGCATTCCTGGTGCTGGCCAAACTGGCGAGCGTGGCACTGCCACTGGTGATGAAGTATATCGTCGATGG
>JBFKKS010000317.1:0-2345 GCA_041630955.1 Nevskiales bacterium | reverse complement strand
TGTAGGGGTGGTTGAAGGATTCCTTCTCCACGTACTCATGCAGCCGCAGTGTCATACGGAATCCGTCCACCATCTCCGGTAGCTGGGGCCTGAATGTTGTCTTGCAGGCCCGGCAGGTGTATCGGCGGCGGACCACCCAGAGAGTGACCCGCTTGCCGTGGATGGGCAGATCACGATAGGGAACGTCACGCTTGCCGAACCGTACGAACTCACCCTGCACGCCGCATTCCTCGCAGGCGATGGGATCGGGCACGTCCACCTGGAAGTGCATTTCGTCGTCGGTTGATTTGCAGCCCAGTACTTGGTATTGCGGCAGGTGAAGGATGTTGTCGGGAAGTTCGGTCATGGTGTTGTATAGGCGTAGGTGTCAGTCAGATCCATCCGGCTCGGCATTGGTGTTTGCTTTTTTACCCAACAAGCTGCTGGAAACGAAAAGTAAGGCACCGAGGACAATTGCAATATCAGCCAGGTTGAAGGCCGGCCAATGCCAGTCTCGCCAATAGAAATCAAAGGAATCCACAACATAGCCGCGAAAGACCCGGTCAATCAGGTTGCCCATGGCGCCACCGAGGATAAGACTGTAAGCGATGGCTTCTCCTTTATGACGATTTTCAAGGATCAGCTTGATCAGAAAAATCGAGACCACTACCGCGATTCCGATAAAAAAGTAGCGCTGCCAGCCTCCACCATTCGCAAAAAGACTGAATGCGGCACCGGTGTTCCATACGTGCACCCAGTTAAAGAACGGGGTCACTGAAATAGACTCGCCATAGGCCATTGATTGCTGCACCAGCCACTTTGCAGCCTGATCTGACGCTGCCAGCAGGCTCGATATGGAAAACAGGGCATACGACGAGTGCTTGTTGCCAATAATGAGCAATTATTTAACCCTTCAACGCCAGAATACGCCTGGCCCCGTTAAGTACAATGACTCCCGATATGGTGCCGATAATCAGATCCGGATAATTGGACCCGGTCCACGCGACCAGGGCGCCGGCGGTGATGACCCCCAGGTTGATCACCACGTCGTTGGCCGAGAATATCCAGCTTGCCTTCATGTGCGCCCCGCCTTCCCGATGTTTGGATATGAGCAGCAGACAACTGGTATTGGCAATCAATGCGACGAATGCGATAGCCATCATCACCAGCGATTCAGGCTCACTACCGAATACAAAGCGTCTCACCACCTCTACGAGCACGCCCACAGCCAAGATCAGTTGCAGTACACCAGCAAGATGCGCGGCACGTACCTGCATTTTCACGCTATGTCCAACCGCATAAAGGGCAAGCCCGTACACCGCCGCATCGGCAAAATTGTCCAGGGATTCTCCAATCAGGCCGGTGGACTGGGCGATCAGACCGGCAGTCATTTCCACCACGAACAGAAGTGCATTGATGCCGAGCAACCAGCGCAGGGTCCCGGATTCTTGCTTAGCAGAAGCTGCCGAAAACTCGGCGGCCTTGATGGTCTCCGGATTTGCAGCGACGGTTTCCTGAAGCGAGGCGCCTAGCCCCAAGGTCTTCAGTTTCGAGGTGACGGGCTCGACCTCGCCGTCATGCACGACCTTCAGCCGGCGGTTCGACAAGTCGAAGGACAGCGCCCGAATCTCCTCAAAGCCGTTCAGGGCTAGGCGAATCATTCGTTCTTCTGATGGACAGTCCATCTTCGGCACGGCATAAACACTGACCCATCTCCCTGGCGCCTCGGAGGAGGCCTGTATATCGGTATCCGCTGCGGACGTTGCATCACCGCCACAGGCGCCACCACAGGATTTGCTCATGATACGACTCCACTTGAACAATGTTGTGGTACCATTTAAAACTATAAAGCTACTATAAGGTCAATAGAGTAAAGAATCCGTTGGGGAGGAGGCTGATGCGCATTGGTCAGTTGGCGCAGTTGGTAGGGGTCGAAACACAGACGATCCGCTTCTATGAACAGCAGGGCTTGTTGCCGCCGCCTGATCGGCAGGACAACGGTTACCGTGTCTATACCGAGAAGCATGGTGAGGGGCTGGCCTTCATCCGTCGCTGCAGAATCCTGGGCCTGTCACTGGCTGAGATTCACGAACTACAGAGCTATCAGGACGACCCTCATCAGCCTTGTACCGCCGTCAACGCCTTGCTCGATGATCACATCTCTCATGTGCGGTCGCAGATAACCGCTCTGCAAGCGCTTGAGAAACAACTCGTTTCACTGAGAGCGAGTTGCAACGATGACCGGGAAGTTGAGGCGTGTGGGGTTCTTGCTGGAATTAGCGAAGGAAACATGCACCAGCAGTAGGTGAAGCATCAACCAGATAATCCGATGAGATGCCGGTCCGTCTCACTCTCATGCAAAGGTA
>JBFKKS010000316.1:0-2455 GCA_041630955.1 Nevskiales bacterium | reverse complement strand
GGCGACAACCTGTTCCTGTGCTCGGTGGTGGCGCTGGATGCCGATACCGGCGAGTACGCCTGGCACTACCAGACCACGCCGGGTGAGAGCTGGGATTTCAACTCCACCATGGACATGGTGCTGGCCGAGCTGACCCTCGACGGCAAGCCGCGCAAGGTCATGCTGCACGCACCGAAGAACGGCTTCTTCTACGTCATCGACCGCGAAACCGGCAAGCTGATCTCCGCTGAAAAGCTGGGCAAGGTCACTTGGGCCGAAAAGGTGGATCTGCAAACCGGCCGTCCGGTGGAAGTGCGTGGCGCAAGGTATGAGAACGGCGAAGCCATGATCTGGCCCGGCTCCGGCGGCATGCACAACTGGCATCCGATGGCGTTTAGCCCGGATACCGGCCTGGTCTATATTCCCACCCGCCACATGGCCGGCTACTACAACGACGGCGGCCGCGACCCGCGCCACTGGAAAATGAGCAAGCAAGACCCGATGGGGCTTGAAGGCTTCTTTGACGACATTC
Source organism: Nevskiales bacterium (assembly GCA_041630955.1). Lineage (GTDB taxonomy): Bacteria > Pseudomonadota > Gammaproteobacteria > Nevskiales > CAJXLF01 > JBFKKS01. Next base: position 1,944 of record JBFKKS010000316.1, on the reverse strand, counting down.
CGACCACGGCCGGCAGCAGCGCCCTGCTGGCCTGGAACCCGATCACGCAAAGCAAGGTGTGGGAGGTGGAAACCCCCGGCATGAGCAATGGTGGTGTGATCACCACTCGCGGCGGGCTGGTGTTCCAGGGCCGGGCCGATGGCCGCTTCGTGGCGCAGGATGCCAAAACCGGTGAGGAGCTATGGACGCAGCACATGGGCGTGGGCACCCAGGCACCGCCCATGACCTTCAGCGTCAACGGCAAGCAATATGTGGCCGTACTCGCTGGCTGGGGCGGCAGCCAGATGCTGTTCGGCTCGATGGCTGCCCAGTTCGGCTGGGTGGGTCGCCAGCATCCGCGCCGGCTGGTGGTGTACGCGCTGGACGGCGATGCCAAGCTACCCGCACCCCCCGCCCCGTCGCAAACAGTCGTAACCGACGATCCCGACTTCGTGGTGGATACCGCCAGGGCCGAAGCTGGCAAGAAGATTTACTACAAGGAATGCGGTATCTGCCACGGCTCCGGTGTGGTCGCCGGTGGCTACGCACCGGACCTGCGGGCCTCATCGGTGCCGCTGTCTGAAATCGCCTTTGCCGCCATCGTGCACGACGGCGCCCTGGTACCTCGCGGTATGCCGGTGTTCCCGGAATTCACTGAAGAAGAACTGCAAGCCCTGCGTCACTACATTCGTCAGCAGGCGCGGCATGAGCCTTCGGCCTGGGACGATATCAAGGCGGTGTGGAATTACATTGTGTTGATGATCAAGATGGCCTTGGCGAAGTACGGCTGGTGATCATCTTCGGCATTCCAGCAACCAATGATTCATTGTGCTAGTGGAATGCTAGTGGAATGAACCTGCCAGGCAATGCCACATCTCATGACCAAGCAGATTGTGAAACTCGTTAATATCGCCATTGGAATAGATAGGCTGGTGCGGGACATAAATCGTGCACCTGGGAAGGCGCTTGTTGTATGCACAACCACTGTTCGGCACACCTTTTGAGCGATAGCCGCACTTCTCACCGAGCTCTTTCCAGTCCGTACGCACGATACGAATCTGCCTGCTGAAGACTGAGCGGTCTCCGCCCTGCAATGGCACATTCCGGGTCTCATCAAGCATGATCTCACCGCGTCGTGCCTGATCCCACATGTCCACCAGCAGACCTAACTGGCGAAACTGTTCGTTGTAGGTTCTCCAGTCTACGCCCTCCAGCAGAATGTATAACGGATAATTGACCCTGGAGAGCGACACCTCATTTTCCAGGCCCAGATGCACATCAAGCTGGGTATAGGTTCTTTCCAGCGTGCTATTGGTATTGGGTTCACTGCTGGCACTAATGCATGTGAACGAAGCCAGACACAACAGGAAAAACAGGGGAAATTTGTACGCCGCATAGCTTTGCATGGCTGGACTGAATTCCTGTTATTAAGGAATTTCAGTCTCACGCCAGCGGAGATTTCGCTGTATCGGGGATCACTCCAACAGACAGTAGTCTTTGGCCGCCCCTGTCTGTCGGTAAATGCTGAGTTGCGGGCTATACCGCGATGAATTGCGATGGAATTGGGGTCTGGCCCTGATAATCCCGGTGGTTATGCTCAGGACCTACAGGCCTCGCCGGTTCCGCTATACGGGGCTGCCTTCGCCAGCATCGTGCATACCGGCGCTCTGCTACCTCGCGGTATGGCAGTGTGAATTACATTGTGTTGCTGGTGAAGATGGAGTTGGCGAAGTATGGTTGGTGAGAACCAACACGAATGCAACGCGTTTCTCTACAGATTGAGAGGACAGTCTTAAAGCTTGAGCTAAGGGGCGGCTAGCGAAGCTGGACATCCCGTGCGAACTACACGCTTGAGCGTATTGTTAGCCTTCAATACTATGGTGGAGGGATTCACTAGTGTCATCTTCAACCTTTACTGCTGCAACTTCAACATGTTCTTCACTAGAGAGAAGATTGCTAATAATG
>JBFKKS010000315.1:0-2458 GCA_041630955.1 Nevskiales bacterium | reverse complement strand
TTTTGACGCCCTGCGTGTTACGGCTCATGACAGAAATATCATTGACGCCGGTTCTCACCAGGTTGCCCGAATCAGTGATGAGCATAATCTCGTCACCTGTCTGCACTTCGGTCGCTGCGACCAGCTTGCCTGTCTTGGCCGTGCCTTTGATGGTCCACACGCCCTGCCCGCCACGCTTGTGTACCGGATAGTCATCGATCGGAGTTCGCTTGCCATAGCCACGTTCTGAGGCAGTCAGGATTTCACCCTCTCTCACCACTATGAGTGCAATCACTTCTGCATTCTTGCCAAGCCGGATACCCCTGACACCGGCCGCAGTACGCCCCATTGGGCGCACATCGGTTTCGTGGAAGCGCACCACTTTGCCCTCGCTGGAGAACAGCATCAGGTCACGGTCACCACGCGTGATGTCGACATCCACCAATTGGTCATCGCCGCGCAGGTCCAGGGCGATAATGCCGCTTGGGCGTGGGCGTGAAAACGCTTCCAGCGGCGTCTTTTTAACAGTGCCGCTGCGGGTCGCCATGAACACGCTGTAATCGTTTGAGAATTCCTTGATTGGCAGAATCGCACTGATCTGCTCGCCTTCTTCCAGGGGCAGCAGATTCACGATTGGTTTGCCTCGTGATCCACGGCCAGCCATCGGCAAGCGATAAACCTTAATCCAGTAGACCTTGCCCCGACTGGAGAAACACAGCAGCCAGTCATGGGTATGGGTGACCCAGAGCTTGTCGACGAAATCCTCTTCCTTGGTTTTGGCTGCTACCTTGCCGCGCCCACCACGACGCTGCGCACGGTACTCGTCCAGTGCCTGGGCCTTGATATAGCCCTCATGTGACATGGTCACGACCACGTCCTGTGGAGTAATCAGGTCTTCGATATCCAGATCTTCGTGTGATTCCACGATTTCAGTGCGGCGGGCATCGTTGTACTGCAGGCTTACCGCCTCCAGTTCTTCACGGATAACCTCCATCAGCCTCACGTCAGAAGCCAGTATCTCCAGCAATTCTGCAATCGTGCCGAGCAGTTCCTGGTACTCAGCGACAATCTTGTCCTGCTCAAGCCCGGTCAGGCGATGCAGGCGAAGTTCCAGAATTGCCTGTGCCTGGGCCTCGCTGAGGCGATAACCCTTGTCCGTCAAACCGAACTCTGGCCCCAGGTCCTCCGGACGTGATGCATCCGCGCCCGCACGTTGCAACATGTCGGTTACCTGGCCCGGCGACCAGGACTTGGCCAGCAAGCCCTCCTTGGCCTCGGCGGGAGACTTGGAGGCCTTGATGAGCGCAATCACCTCGTCAATATTGGCCAGTGCAATAGTCAGCCCTTCCAGGATATGAGCGCGGGCACGGGCCTTCTGCAGTTCGAACCGCGTGCGCCTTGTCACGACCGTACGACGGTGACGTATGAAGGCAGCCAGCATCTCCTTCAGGTTCATCAACTTGGGCTGGCCGTCATCCAGTGCCACCATGTTGATACCGAAAACCGTTTGCATGGCGGTGTGCTGGTAAAGCTTGTTGAGCATCACGTCCGCGTTTTCACCACGCTTCAGCTCAATGACCATGCGCATGCCGTCTTTATCCGACTCATCGCGCAGATCCGAAATACCCTCTATCTTCTTCTCTTTGACCAGCTCTGAAATACGTTCCAGCAGACGCGCCTTGTTGACCTGGTACGGCAATTCATCAACCACAATTCGTTCGCGGCTGTTGGGCATGTCTTCAAAATGGGCACGGGCTCGTACATGTATACGGCCACGCCCCGTGTGATAGGCCTCGTGAATGCCGCGCGCGCCATTGATGATGCCCGCTGTCGGGAAGTCCGGCCCGGGCATATGCTGCATCAGATCGGTAATTTCCAACTCGGGATTATCGATCAGGGCGATACAGGCTGAGATAACTTCACCCAGATTATGCGGCGGGATATTGGTTGCCATGCCCACGGCAATACCCGTGGCACCATTGACCAGCAGGTTCGGCAGGCGGGCGGGCAATACGGCTGGTTCCGATTCAGACTCATCGTAGTTGGGAACGAAGTCGACCGTATCTTTGTCGATATCGGCCAGCAGTTCCGCGGCCAGACGCGACATGCGCACCTCGGTATAACGCATGGCTGCCGCGGCATCACCATCAACCGAACCGAAGTTACCCTGGCCATCTACCAGCAGGTAACGCAGGGAAAACGGCTGAGCCATACGCACGATGGTGTCGTAGACGGCCGTATCACCGTGCGGGTGGTACTTACCGATCACGTCACCGACGACGCGGGCCGATTTCTTGTAGGGTTTGTTATAGTCGTTGCCCAACTCTCGCATGGCATACAGCACGCGTCGATGTACGGGCTTGAGCCCATCGCGCACATCCGGCAGTGCACGACCAACGATTACGCTCATGGCGTAATCGAGATAGGAGCGCCGCATCTCGTCTTCGAGATTAATCGGCAATATCTCTTTAGCGATCTC
>JBFKKS010000314.1:0-2459 GCA_041630955.1 Nevskiales bacterium | reverse complement strand
TTGAACTGACAAAATGCGTGACACTGCCGGCCGTGTCACGCCATATTTCTGGTCCAGTGCCTTCATAATGGGCGAGCGGGTTATCGGGATTAGCAAACTGATTCAGCACCTTACCCTTGCCCTCTTGTTCCAAGGCTTCAGCCAGATCACGCGCTTCCTCCATACCACCCTGCTTGGATACCAGAATGATCTCGGCACCAAAGGCCTTCATCATCTGTCGACGCTCAATACTGAGGTGCTCTGGCATGATGAGTGTCATCTTGTAACCCTGCATTGCGGCCACCATCGCCAACGCAATTCCGGTATTTCCACTGGTAGCCTCAATCAGGCGGTCACCTGGCTGTATCTCGCCACGCTGCGCGGCATGACGAATCATGCTGTAAGCCGGTCGATCCTTGACCGAACCTGCAGGGTTGTTGCCTTCCAGTTTGGCCAGAATAGTGTTGCTTGTATCCCCAGGCAGTCGCTGAAGGCGCACCAACGGCGTATTGCCTACCGTGGCCTCCAATGTTGGGTATTTGATATCAGAATTAGGCATGGCGCGTAGTCTAGGGCCTGTTGCCTATTTTTTCACGCAATCGCCATACGGATGGAAATAAATATCACATGACTTGCATAAGATTGGCGTTCGTAACACTCTTTGCAATCGACCAATCAGTTTGAATTCATAAATGACCGGATCTTCACAGTTGCAAAATGTCCGCGCCCTGTATGTGGACGATGTGGCCGCCAACCGGCGTTACCTTAAGGCACTGCTGGATAAGATCGGTTTGCTAACCGAGGTGGCAGAAGACGGCCCGCGTGGTCTGGCACTTTGGGAGACAGAACGACATCCGCTGGTTTTGCTGGACGTACATATGCCTGGCATGGACGGTGCGGAGGTCGCGCGGCGTATACGTCTTCTGCAGGAACCCACTGAAAATGTTGTAATTCTGGGCATTACCGCCGATATGAGCGAAACGCTTCGTGAATCACTACAAATGGCGGGTATGGACGATTGCATTGAAAAACCGACTAATCCGCAAGTCCTTCTGGATGCGTTAACTCCCTGGGTCGGCACCTCTGCAGATAAAAACGAGAAAGAGGACCACCACCAAAATATTCTTTATGAAGATAGCGAGTTGGTAGGCCAGCTCCTGACTGAATTACCTAAAGACATGGCGCGACTGGAAGCCGCTTTTGTTAATGACGACCTCGTACAGGCACGGGCCATATCTCACCAGTTAAGCGGGGTAGCGGCACTCTACCGGCTTCTAAATCTGCGCGATGCCCTGTATGAGTTAGAACAGCAACTACGTATCAGCGCACCATTGAATGATGAACTGCTCAGACCCGTTGCTGAGGCACTTGCAGAGGATCTTGCCGAGCTTCAAATGGCTCAACTGGGCTAACACCCCTGCAACACGGCAACGAATGGGTTAGCCAGAACTAGCAGTTTCCAGAATCACTACTGCCATCACGAGTCCCGCCTCATCAGTCAGCGTCACATGTGAGGCCGTAATTGCCCTATCGTCAAACACTGACCGACCATGATCACTCAGGCAAAGTAAGGGCTTGCCAAGCTCGTCCTGATCCCAGCCTATATCGCTATGCGCAATGCCCCGGAAGCCCAATCCCAGCGCTTTTACGGTCGCTTCCTTTACAGCAAACGCCTTGGACAGGAAGTTTGCCTGTCTTTGACTGTTTGCATAACGCACAAATTCTCGCGGATGCAGAATACGTTTAGCCAGTCGCTCCCCATGACGCGCCAAAGCCCGCTCCATGCGCTCAACGCGTAACAGGTCGTTACCAATACCGTAAATGCGGCTCATCAGTCAGCGGCCTCACGGCGGGCACCTTGCATCGCATCACGCATGGCCGATACCGCCTCGCCAAGTCCCACGAAAATGGCCTGTGCCACGATGCTATGTCCAATATTGAGTTCTTGTATTTGAGGTATACGCGCAATGGCAGCCACATTGTCAAGGTGCAGACCATGCCCCCCATGAACTTCCAGACCGGCCTCATCCGCTGCCTTGGCCATAGCCTGAATGCGAGCTAGCTGGACTTCCCTCTCAGCTTCAAGTTGTGCATCAGCATAGGCACCCGTGTGAATCTCTATAGCCGGGGCTCCCGTTGCGATAATCGCATCCAGCTGTTCCACATCTGGATCAACAAATAAAGAGGCACGAATGCCCGCCGCAGCCAAGACGCCACAGGCCTGGCCAATACGCTCGCGATTGGCGATCACATCCAGTCCACCCTCGGTCGTTAATTCCTGGCGCTTCTCCGGCACAAGGCAGCTATGCGCAGGTTTTAACCTGGTGGCGATCGCCAGCATCTCATCCGTTACAGCCATTTCAAGGTTTATTGGGCACCTTGACCATTTGCAGAGCGCCACGACATCCGCGTCCTGAATATGCCGACGATCCTCACGCAAGTGGACGGTTAAGCCCTCTGCACCAGCCTCAAAGGCACAG
>JBFKKS010000313.1:0-2474 GCA_041630955.1 Nevskiales bacterium | reverse complement strand
TCCGGCAGCCTATATCTACGCAGCTCGTTAATTTGAGAGTTAATAGTTCGCTCGGAGCGAGCGCGACAAGCTGGCAAGATCCTGCAAAGTCTGGAGCCTAGACGGCTCGCCCGCCAATTGGCCCGAGTAACTCTTTAAGGCAGCTTAACCGAACGCGCAGGGGTGTTGCCTCAAGTAAAGACGGTTGACGCCTGTAGACGTATTCCGGGATGACTTCGGTGGCGCTTGCCGATATGACAGTTTGCGATTCAGCGCGTACGTCAGCCTGGTTGTTGGCGACGTTCTAATTGAAAACTCGCCTGCGGGCTTAGGTTCAAACGCGCCACTGCTGTATCATTCCCTCTTTTCCTCGGGGGGCCAAGGTCGCCCGGCCTGTTGTGAATCATCATGTTTAATCGTTTCCTATCGCGCTTCCTAGCCCGTTTATTCGGCAGCCGCAATCAGCGGCTCGTCCGCCAGTTACAACGGCAAGTGGAGCATATCAATGCGCTGGAACCTGAATTTCAGGCGCTAACTGATGAGCAACTCCGAACCAAGACGGACGAATTCCGGCAGCGTCTGTCGGACGGCGAGCCACTGGATGCCTTGCTGAACGAGGCTTTCGCAGTAGTCCGCGAGGCCGGCAAGCGGGCACTGGGAATGCGTCATTTCGACGTCCAGCTGATTGGTGGCATGGTCCTTAATCAGGGCAAGATTGCCGAGATGCGAACAGGTGAAGGCAAGACCCTGGTCGCCACCCTGGCGGTTTACCTGAATGCGCTTACGGGCAAGGGCGTCCATGTTGTCACCGTGAATGACTACCTTGCCCAGCGTGATGCCGAATGGATGGGGCAGTTATATCGGTTTCTCGGTCTGGAAGTGGGCGTGATTCGTTCTGGGCAGGATGCTGAAGAAAAGCGGGCAGCCTATGCCGCTGACATCACCTACGGCACCAATAACGAATTTGGTTTTGACTACCTGCGCGACAACATGGCGTTCGCAAATGATGAGCGAATGCAGCGCGAGCCCTACTTTGCCGTGGTTGACGAGGTGGATTCCATCCTCATCGATGAGGCCCGTACCCCACTGATTATCTCTGGCCCTACAGATGACGACCCTGACCTGTATCGCCGTATCAACGGACTGGTGCCCAAGCTAAACAAGCAGGTCGAAGATGATGGCCCTGGTGACTTCAGCGTGGATGAAAAATCCAAAGCTGTATACCTTACCGAGGAAGGGCACGAGCATGCCGAGGAGCTGTTGTCCGGCGCTGGACTGCTGGGCGAAGGTGAAAGCCTGTACGATGCCAGCAACCTTGTGCTGATGCACCATCTCACGGCTGCCTTGCGTGCGCACAATCTCTACCAGCGGGATGTGGACTACATCGTCAGTGATCGAGAGGTCGTCATTGTCGACGAATTCACCGGGCGTACCATGCCAGGCCGGCGCTGGTCAGATGGACTGCATCAGGCAATTGAGGCAAAGGAAGGCGTGCCGATTCAGAGAGAGAATCAGACGCTGGCTTCGATTACCTTCCAGAATTACTTCCGCCTTTACGAAAAGCTCTCCGGCATGACAGGTACGGCCGATACGGAGGCCTTTGAGTTTCAGCAGATCTATGGTCTGGAAGTGGTGGTGATACCAACCAATCGACCGATGCAGCGTCTCGATCAGGCCGACCAGATCTACATGAATACGGCAGACAAGTTCGAGGCCATCGTGGATGAGATCGAAGTCAGTCGCGAGAAAGGACAGCCTGTGCTGGTCGGTACCGCGTCTATCGAAACTTCAGAACTGCTGCACGGCATGCTCAAGCAGCGCAAGATTCCCTGTCGTGTACTGAATGCCAAGCAACACGAGAGTGAAGCCGAAATCATTGCTCAAGCGGGTAGGCCGGGGACTGTCACGATTGCAACTAACATGGCCGGTCGTGGTACGGATATTGTGCTGGGTGGCAACCTTGAGTCGGAGCTTGCCGAACTCGGTGAGGACGCGGATGAGGCAGTAAGGCAACGCGTGAAGGAAGATTGGCAGGCTCGCCATGCACAGGTGATTGAGGCAGGCGGGCTTAAGGTGATTGGTTCAGAGCGTCATGAGTCCCGGCGTATCGATAATCAGTTGCGTGGTCGTTCAGGTCGTCAGGGGGACCCGGGGGAAACACGTTTCTACCTGTCGCTGGACGACACACTGATGCGTATTTTTACCCCGCCGCGCCTGCGGGCAATGCTACAGAAGCTTGGCATGGAGGATGGTGAGGCCATCGAGCACCGCTGGGTGACGCGGGCGATAGAGAACGCCCAGCGCAAGGTTGAGGCGCACAACTTCGACATCCGTAAGAACCTCCTGCAGTACGACAATGTGGCCAACGATCAGCGCAAGGTTGTTTACGAGCAGCGCAATGAGCTGATGGGTAGCGACGATGTCTCTGATGTCATTGAGTCGATCTGGGTGGACGTGGTTGAACAACTGATCAATTTGCATATTCCGCGCAATAC
>JBFKKS010000312.1:0-2487 GCA_041630955.1 Nevskiales bacterium | reverse complement strand
CCTGTACAGTTCGCCAACGTGCTTCGGTCCAGGCAAGTAGGCTTGCTGCCACGAGCGCCGAGAAAATGGCGATAGCCTGAGTGAGCCAGCCGCCTTCAGCCAGATGGAGTGCATGCGCAACGATGACGCCAAGCGCAGCTACTTGCGCACTGCACAGATCGATAAAAATGATGCCGCGCTTGATTACCTCACGCCCCAGCAGTACGTGAGTGGCGGCGACCATTAGGCCGGCAATCAGGGGCGCGCCGAGTATTGACCACTCCATCAACGATTTAACCCGGCCAGTAGGCGTTGGATAGTAACCTCAAACAGGGCGAAAAGATTAACGGCACCAACTTCTTCGCCTACGGTAAAGGGTAGAACCACCACCGGCATATTGCTCTGTTCACTCAACCAACGCGCCGGTCGGTCACTGGTGTATGCGGCCTGCAAGATCATTTCAGGTGGATCGCTTTGCAGGCTGGCTAGTAGGGATTGCAGGTGTCGCGCGCTGGGTGGAATACCGGGTTTGGGTTCAAGCGTTGCTGCCTCCACAATCCCCAGCCAGTGATATAGATAGTTCCAGCCACGGTGATCACTGATGACGCGTACCCCTCTCAGTATCTTTGCCTTCTCTTCCCACTGTCTGATGGCTGCTTGCCAGCGTTGAATGAAATCTGCTCTTCGCTGGTCATAATAGGCAGCGTTGGGGCGATCAATCTGTGCCAGGCGCTGACTCAGTGCAGTGGCGATGCGCGTGATGTTGTGAGGGTCGCCCTGAATATGAGGGTTGCCGTAAGGGTGTACGTCTCCCTGCCTGCGATCAACCTGGGTCGGTATGTCCAGCATATCAACATGGTCACTGGCCTCGAACAAGCCTGGCATGCCAGCCGTAACCTTCGGGTTGTTGGCGCGTGTCAGTAGAACCGGGAGCCAACCTATTTCCAGTTCCGCACCAGTGCAAACTGCCAGATCAGCTTTGCGCATTTTAGCGATCAGGCTGGGGCGCGCCTGGATCAAATGCGGGTCTTGCAGGGCAGTGGTGGCAGCATAGACATCGACCTTGTTGCCGCCCAGTTCCCTGGCCAGCGCTGCCCACTCGGGCTCACATGCAAAAATACTGAGTGTGGCCTGTACGGGCGTCCAGGCCGTCAACAGAAGAAGCACGGCGAATATTCGCATGATGTTTCCCCGGCTCAGAACTGATGTGCTGGGTGGGCTCCCAGGCTATGAATGTATTGCAGAATGATTTGATCATCCGTTTTGCCATCTGCCCGTGACTCGTCCCGATTGAATTGCAGTCGCATCCGGCTAAATTCACTGTGAGAGTAGTCAAACATGGCGGACCAGCGTTGGGGCGTGCCGGCGTCATCGGCCAAGTCGGCCAGTATCGTGTTGGCCACCGGGTTGTTGAGCCGGTTACTTGAGTCGAGTTGGTCAAAGCGCAGGCCGGCCCGCCAACGTGGCCGGAATTGGTAGACCGCTTGCAGGTAGTATCCGCTCTGGGCGCCACTGTAGTCACTGATGTCAGCTGTTTGAAGGTCTTCCACGAGTCCATCTTCTTCGCGGTCGAAATATTCGGCCTGGAAAATGAAATTGCGGTCACGGGGATTGCCGTTGGGTGACCATTTGTAGACGAAGTCTAGGATATGCAGTTCGCTGTCACCGGAAAAACCATGTAGCGGCTCATCTTCTTCTTCAACTTCACGGCCATCGGCCTGGGCCTTGATATAGGAATAACCCAGCCGCCATGCGCCGCCCGTACCCCAGTCGCCCCCCGCGCGGGCGAAGCTGGTCCAGGTGTTGACGCCGGAGCGATCTTCGCCCCCGGCAGGGAAGCCAATGCCTCTCAGCGCCTCTACGCCGAATTCAAGGAACATATCGGTTGGGGCGAGCCAGCGAACCTGTATGCCGTCGTCGGCGAGATGGCCTGCCAACATGGCGCGGTAGGGCAAGGGTGCATCGGCAAAATCCCAGGCGTGACTGTGTTGACGGTTGTGGTAACCAATATCAGAAAAGAAGCGGCCAAATTTAATACCCAGACCGGCAGGCAGTATCTCGGGCAACCTCAGCGTCTCCAGATAGGCTTCTTCCAGGGCGACCTCGGTATCGCCGGATTCGTCTTCAAAGGCAATGGTGGCCCAGCCACGGAAGAGGTCGTCGACGTTGGCTTCAATGACAAGTTCGCTTTCTCCAAGCGAGAAACCTTCGCTGCGGAACTCAGTTTCGGGGCCAAGCAGAAAGCCGGGAATTTGGCTTTCCTCAGCGCTGCTGTAATCCGCATAACTACCTTGCAGAATCAAACTGATCTTTGGGTTGAAGCTCTGCTTGGCAGTCTGTGCCAAGGCCAGAGGCGCAGTGGTGGTGAAAAACAGTGCCAGCAGGCCGGCATGCAGGGAATATTTCGAGTTCATTTGTATCTCCTTCTAAAACCAGGGGTGGCTCGCCTGAGCGCAGGCGAGCGACGTGCTCAGTTTTGAAAGAGATTTGGAGGTCCGCGAATCTGGG
>JBFKKS010000311.1:0-2501 GCA_041630955.1 Nevskiales bacterium | reverse complement strand
GTACTGCGGCCGGTGTCAGGGGTATCCGGCTTGGCAAGAATGCAGAAGTGATTGCACTCATAGTGGTGAGAGAGGGTGAAATCCTGACTGCCTCAGAACGTGGCTATGGCAAGCGCACTCCGATCGATGACTATCCGGTACACAAGCGTGGCGGACAGGGCGTCTGGACCATCAAAGGCACAGCCAAGACAGGCAAGCTGGTCGCAGCGACCGAAGTGCAGGCAGGTGACGAGATTATGCTCATCACTGATTCGGGCAACCTGGTGAGAACCGGCGTCAATGATATTTCTGTCATGAGCCGTAACACGCAGGGCGTCAAAATAATACGTGTGGCTGAGGACGACCGTTTGGTCGGTGTCGATCGTATCGTCACAGAAGATGATGATACGGGCGCAGATTCAGTCGAGGCCGTGGCTCCAGATGCGTCCGTCGAAGGCGCGACGGATAGTGCAGAGCCTGCGTCTGACGATCAAACGACTGTTGATGAGTAACTCATTGGGTTACGGGTCTCAGTTCCATCATTTTTAATCTGATTAATTAAGAGGATTCAGCTCAATGGCGCGAGTCTATAATTTCAGTGCCGGCCCGGCGGCACTACCCGAAGAAGTGCTGCAGCAGGCTAGCGACGAAATGCTGGATTGGCAGGGCAGTGGCATGTCGGTGATGGAAATGAGTCACCGCGGTAAGGCCTTTGTTTCAATCGCAGAACAAGCCGAAGCTGATTTGCGTGAGTTGCTAGCTGTTCCGGATAACTACAAAGTGCTGTTCCTGCAGGGAGGTGCCACGGGTCAGTTTGCGGCCATTCCGCTAAATCTTGCCAATGGCAAGGATTCGGCCGATTACGTGGTCAATGGCTCATGGGGTAAAAAGGCCGCCAAGGAAGCAGACAAATACCTGAGTGATGTGCGTATTGCCGCTCAGCCAGACAGTTTTACCGAGGCGCCTGGCAACTGGAACCTGAATCCTGGTGCCGCCTATGTCCATTACACGCCCAACGAGACCATTGAAGGGGTAGAGTTTCATAATATTCCGGAGGTGGGGGATGTGCCGCTGGTGGCCGATATGTCCTCGACGCTTCTCTCACGCCCGATCGATGTATCGAAATTCGGCATGATCTATGCCGGCGCGCAGAAGAATATTGGCCCTGCGGGCCTGGTGATCGTGATTGTGCGCGATGACCTGATTGGCAATGCTGCTAGCGCTTGTCCGACCGTTCTTGATTGGGCACAGCAGGCAGAGGCAGGTTCCATGCTCAACACACCGGCCTGCTATAGCTGGTATATCTGTGGCCTCGTGTTTCAGTGGCTTAAACGTCAGGGTGGGCTGGCAGGAATGGCCGAAGTGAACAGGCGCAAGGCTGAAAAGCTCTACGCCGCAATAGACGGTTCGGGTGGTTTCTATACCAACCCGGTGGCTGTGGACAGCAGATCATGGATGAACGTGCCTTTTGTGCTCAAGGATGCTTCACTGGATGACGCATTCCTAAGTGAGGCCAAGGCTGCTGGTCTGGAAACCTTGAAGGGACATCGCTCAGTCGGTGGTATGCGCGCCAGCATTTATAACGCGATGCCAGAAGCAGGCGTGGAGGCACTGATTGCTTTTATGGCCGACTTCGCCACGCGCAACCAATAACATTAATCTATAAGTGAATTTAAATAGTATGTATAAGATCCAGACTTTAAATAATATTTCAAAAGTTGGGCTAGATCGTTTCCCGGCTGATCTGTATCAGGTAGGTGATGCAATCCCGGATCCTGATGCCATTATGCTGCGTTCCTACAAGATGCATGATATGGACATACCGGCCTCAGTGAGGGCGGTGGGCCGAGCCGGTGCGGGTGTGAACAATATCCCGGTCGACAAGATGAGCGAGGCCGGCATACCTGTTTTCAATGCGCCTGGAGCCAATGCCAACGCGGTGAAAGAGCTGGTGCTTGCAGGCATGCTGCTGGCGGCTCGCAATGTCGTACAGGCCTGGCACTACACACGGGAGCTGGAGGGCGATGACGAAAGCCTTAACAAACAGGTCGAAGCTGGCAAAAAGACCTACAAGGGATTTGAGCTTCCCGGGCGAACTCTGGGTGTGATTGGCCTGGGTGCAATCGGGGTGAAGGTTGCCAATGCGGCATTGGATCTTGGGATGAACGTGTTGGGTTATGACCCACAGATTACCGTGCGCAATGCCTGGCAACTCAGTTCGGGGGTCGAGCAGGCTGTATCGGTTGAAGACCTCATGGCGCGATCCAATTTCGTTACCCTGCACGTGCCACTTAACGAGCACACCAGTAATCTGATTAATTCAGACCGCATTAAGTTAATGCCCATGGGCGCCACGGTGCTGAATTTCGCACGTGACGGGATTGTCGATTCCAACGCTATCAAGGCGGCACTGGATGGTGAGCGGCTGCACGCGTATGTATGTGATTTTCCAAGTAATTTGCTTAAGAGTCATCCCAAGGTGGTTGCATTGCCTCATCTTGGCGCCTCTACTGACGAGGCTG
>JBFKKS010000310.1:0-2507 GCA_041630955.1 Nevskiales bacterium | reverse complement strand
GAAAGGCGACGTAGAGGCGCTGGCAACTACGATGCCATGTGCGCGGGCTGCCATCTCGCGCCTGGAGTGGCGAGCACGGAGATTCGCGAAGGTCTGTACCCGCAGCCGCCAAATCTAGCAGAACACCACGCCAAAAAGCCGGCCCTGCAATTCTGGGCCATCAAGCACGGCATCAAGATGACGGCCATGCCTGCCTGGACGAAGGGAGGCATGCAAGACAGCACGATCTGGGATCTGGTTGCTCTGTTACAGGCTCTCCCGAATATGACGGCTGATGAGTACCGGGCGTTGGTTGACTCTAGCGAAGGCCATAAGCATGCGGGCATGCACACAGACGAGGGACTGGCTCCATCGGAACCTTCCAAGGAATCGGTCCACAAACACCATGCGCACTAGTTTCGATTTCGATAAACCAGCATATACACCACAGGCAACAGCACCAACGTCAGCACCATGGCACTAACCATGCCCCCCACCATGGGGGCAGCAATCCGTTTCATAACTTCCGAACCCGTACCGGCACCGACCATGATGGGAATCAGCCCGACGATGGTGGCAGTGGTGGTCATCAGGATCGGGCGCAGGCGCTGACCTGCACCTTCCTTTACCGCATCCAGCACATCCTGTGCCGTGAGTGGCTGATCAGGCGGCAAGCTGTCGCGGCGGGCTTTCATGGCATTGTTCAGATAGACGAACATCACCACCCCGATCTCCACCGACACACCAGCCAATGCAATAAAGCCCACACCCACCGCAACCGACAGTTCATAACCAAGCAGGTGCAACAGCCAGAAACCACCCACCAGTGCCAATGGCAAGGTACTCATAATCATCAGCACCTGCGCCACGCTGCGGAAGGCAAACCACAGCAGCAGTGCAATCACTCCGATGGTGAACGGCACCACCAGCTTGAGTCGCTGTTTGGCCCTTTGTAAATATTCATACTGCCCCGACCAGTTGAGTGAATACCCGGTGGGCAGTTCGACCTGATCGGCCACCACTTGCCGGGCCTCAGCCACGTAGCCCCCCACATCGCGATCTTCGATATCGACATATACCCATCCGCTCAGGCGGGCATTCTCGCTCTTGATCATGGGTGGCCCGTCAGTCACCTCGACTGTAGCCACGTCGCCCAGGGCCACATGCGCCCCTGCGGGCGTCACGATAGGCAGGCGACGCAAACGCGGTATGGAGTCCCTTACATACTGCGGGTAACGAATA
This sequence comes from Nevskiales bacterium, assembly GCA_041630955.1. Taxonomy (GTDB): domain Bacteria; phylum Pseudomonadota; class Gammaproteobacteria; order Nevskiales; family CAJXLF01; genus JBFKKS01. The sequence goes on along the minus strand of JBFKKS010000310.1, from coordinate 1,286 downwards.
TTGATGGGATACCGTTCCAGCCCTTCGATGGTTTCCGCCACGTTCATGCCACCGATGGCGGTACGCACGACCGACTGCACATCTTCGATATTCAGGCCGAGCCGGGCCGCATCCTCCCGGTTAATGTCCACTGTTATATAGCGTCCACCCGCCACGCGTTCGGCAAAGACACTGGCCGTGCCCGCCACCTGCGGCAGCACGTCTTCCAGACGTTGGCCAATACTTTGTATGGTTGCCAGATCAGGGCCATTTACCTTGATGCCCACGGGCGTTTTGATGCCGGTTGCCAGCATGTCGATGCGGGTACGAATCGGCATCACCCATGCGTTCGTCACGCCGGGCAACTGCACACGATCTTTGATCTCCTGCCTGACCTGTGCCTTTGTCCTTCCGGGCCGCCATTCCGACTCGGGTTTAAAGCGAATGGTGGTTTCGATCATGGTGAAGGGCGCAGGGTCAGTCGCCGTTTCAGCCCGCCCGATTTTACCGAACACGCTCTCGACCTCTGGCACACTTTTAATCAGGCGATCAGTCTGCTGCAGTATCTGCCTGGCCTTGCCTGGAGACAGGCCCGGACGGGTCGTCGGCATATACATCCAGTCTCCTTCATCCAGTGGCGGCATGAATTCCGACCCCAGGCGACTCATGGGCCACCACGCGGATGCCACCAACAACAGCCCGACCAACACCACCAGCCAGGGCATACGCAAGGCGCCATTGATCACCGGACGATAAGCGGCAGTCAGCAGTCGATTTACCGGATTGCTGTTTTCATGCATCACCCGCCCGCGCACCAGGTAATACATCAGCACCGGCACCAGGGTCACGGCCAGACCTGCCGCCGCTGCCATTGCGTAGGTCTTGGTAAACGCCAGCGGTGCAAACAGTCGACCCTCCTGCGCTTCAAGCGTAAACACCGGCAGGAATGACAGCGTGATGATGAGCAATGAAAAGAACAGTGGCGGCCCCACCTCGGTGGCTGCGTCCCTCACCAACTGCAGCCGGTCGCTATCTTCCGGCGCCTGCTCCAGTTTCTTGTGCAAATTTTCAATCATCACGATGGCGCCATCCACCATCGTGCCGATCGCAATGGCAATACCGCCCAGGGACATGATGTTGGCGTTCAGGCCCTGCCCTTTCATGATCATGAAAGCGACCAGAATCCCCAATGGCAATGAAATGACGGCCACCAGCGCAGAGCGCAGATGAACCAGGAAAATGGCACACACAATTGCCACCACCAGGATTTCTTGCAGCAGCTTTTCATGCAGGTTATCGACAGCCTT
>JBFKKS010000309.1:0-2524 GCA_041630955.1 Nevskiales bacterium | reverse complement strand
CTGACCTTCGAAGAGATCGGTGACTCGGAAGTGCTTGAATATCACTTGGCGTCCATGGCCGCACAGCGCACTGACGGTTCACGCAATCAGCATATCTACCACTGGTACGGGCACCCGCATTTCAATGACCAGGTGGCCATGGTGCCCGTGCAGTTCACCACTGACGCCGGCCTAAAGCTCTATGGCGAAATAGTCCTGCCCCACCGGGGTGCCGTACCGCCGGCTGACGGGCCCTTTCCTGTGATACTCGTGCTGGAAAGCCTGTTTAGCAATGTATCCGTGTACCGCTGGTGGCATCAGTTATTTGCAGATGCCGGCTACCTGGTTTTCGCCTTCGATTTCTCTGGCCAGGGCCACTCGGAAGGCACAGATGATGACCGTGATGCCTACCGCGTGACGGACGCCAGCCGCGCTCTGACCTGGTTGCTGGAAGAGTCACCGGTGAAGAATTTCATTGATGCCGAACGTATCGGGGTGGTTGGCCATAGCCTCGGCGCGCTTACCACGCTGGAGGTCCAGGCGGTGGATGACCGCTTCAAGGCAGCCGTGGCCGGCGCGCCCATCCATGAGTCACAAAGCGACTTCGACTCCGCGGATATCCCCATCATGATCCAGACCGGTGACCACGATGGGCCTGTGGCTCCGATTCCTTTTATGAATCCCACCTTTACACGCACTGTATATGACAAGCTGGAAACGGATCGGGCCATGATCGTGGCCGAAGCGGCGAGCCATGCACAGCATACGAATTCGCCACTGCTGCCCACGCCGACCTGGAGCCGCGAAATCGCCGGCATCTATTCACTGGCGTGGATGGACTACTACCTGCGCAGCGACGAATCGGCGCTGGATGCCCTGCTCAGCAGTCATCCGCAGCTGTCATCGTTGCATACCAGCGATGTAGAAATTGCCGGCACCCGCCACGTACTGCGCGAGGGCAGCTTCGGGCCCTAACGGCTGTCTTACTACAGGTTAGCCAGCCGGCGCGGCGAGGAACTCGCTCAGGCCGCGAAAGAACTTCAAAGGCTCGTCGACGATGGGGGCGTGGCCAGACCGTTCAAAGCGCACCAACCGCGAGTCAGGCGCCTGCTCATGCACAAACAACTGGCCGTCTGCCGGGTACATGCGCGAATGCACGCCCACCATCACCGTGATGGGAACCGGGATATCACGAATGCTTTCCCGCATGTCGTAATCCTGGCTGAGATAGGCCCGTAGTACATCCATATAGGCCCACCAGTTTTCCATCGGCAGCAAGCGAGTGGCCACTGGCTCCATCCTTGCCAGGGTGTTCACGATTGTGTGATGCAGGGGCTTGTGAAAGGCGTAGCAGAAAAAGCGTGCCATGGCTGTGATCAGGCGACGACGTACAGCCACCGGCAATGCCCTGTAGGCCGTACCGCGTGGATACTGGTCGATTTCTGCCAGCAGGTTATTCAGTTGAGCGAACTCTTCCCCCTGGCCGGGACCAAACAGGCCGTGGGACCACTCGTCATCGTTAAGAATGCTCGGCGACTGGTCGATATGCAGGTAGCGGCTGACGCGTTTGAAACCGGTCAGGCGATGGTATTGCATGCTGGTGCAGGCACCCATGGAAATGCCACCCAGGGCTACCTGGTCCAGGCCCATGTGATCAAGGATATCATCCAGGTCTTCGGCATAATTGGTCAGCAGACAGGGCTGATTGAGGTTCACCCGATGCGAGCGCCCGAAGCCACGAAAATCCGGCAGGATGAAGCGATAACGACGAGCCAGTGGCAAAGCGTAGGGCAGCCAGTGCCCGGAATGCGAACCAAAGCCGTGCAACAGCACCACTGGCTCACCGCGACCTATGACACGCACATAAAGCTGTGCGCCATCTCTGACTCTGATAGTTGGCATTGTCTCTCCTGAATGGGTCAAGACTAACTGAGAGTCAGCCGGCCGCCAAGACCATATTAGGCAGCTGGGGAAATATACATATCGATATCGGCCTGCATGACCTTCTTGCCGGTTGTATCAAGCACGTCTACATGACAGATCACGCTACCTTTTTTGCTCCAGTCGACATCTTTCAGCTCACATACGGCGCGCAGGCTGGTTTCTGCCTTGGCCAGGTACTGCACCTGCATGCCGCGCGGAATCCAGCGCGTGGTATTGGGTCGCGAGATCTCCATCAGCGTGCCACCGGTATATTCACAGAGGTTGCACATGGCAATCGCGTGCACGGTGCCGATGTGATTGGTCACGGCCTTGCGCTTGCGCAGGCTGGCCTCCATGTAATTCGGCCGCAACTCCAGAATACGGGGATCAATGGATTTGAAGTAAGGTGCCCTGCGACTGATGATCTTGGAAAAAACCAGCTTGCCTCCCGGCACATCGCGGATTTTTTCATAGCTCTTCAGGGCGGCAGTCTTGGGAAATTCAGCACTCATCGCTTTCTCCATTCGGTAGCGTATGGTCGTGACTAAGAACATTACAGCAAAGCCATCACAGCGCGAAAGGGGCACTTTGGTCTAGCGGAAATTCAACTAACCCTGCGGAG
>JBFKKS010000308.1:0-2529 GCA_041630955.1 Nevskiales bacterium | reverse complement strand
TCCAGCGTCTCGGTGAAGGGCTGCTGCCAGTCCAGTTCGTTGCGCGCCAATTCGGCCCAGAAGCCCTCATGATCCGCCGCGGCCATGGCATACAAATCATCCAGCGTCTGCGGATTCAGGTTGGCACGGCCAGTGAACCCTGCCGCCGGAGGAAAAACGCGCTTTTCGTTAAGGGTGGACTGGATATCGTTGTCGCTCATCTTGCTGCCTGTTGATGTGAGTGGATTCGATTGGATTGGGTCAGGCGTTGTAGTCTACGACGAACACGCATGGATACAACATGGCCGGTTGCGGCCGTTACCGGACGTAAATACATGATTGAGGAACTCTATCGGGGCCGCTTCGTCCGTTTGCTGAGGAACGGACGCTGGGAATACGTAGAGCGAACCAATGCTCATTGTGCCGCCGTGATTATTGCGGTGACGGATGAAGACGAGTTGTTGCTGGTGGATCAAATGCGCGTGCCGCAGGGCGGACGGGTGATCGAACTGCCAGCCGGGCTGGTTGGTGATCAGGATGATATTCCCGAGGAAGCACTGGAAGCAGCGGCCAACCGTGAGCTGATTGAAGAGACGGGTTATAGCGCAGCGCGTTGGACACACCTCATTGAAGGGCCGCCGGCACCCGGTCTGGCCAATGAGACCATCCATTTCCTGCGCGCCGAACAACTGACCAGGGTGGGTGAGGGGGGCGGCGTGGGCGGTGAGGATATAGTTGTCTGCCGGGTACCACTGGCAGAGGCGGAAAGTTGGCTGGCCGAGCGTCGTGCTGCAGGCGAGCAGGTTGACCCGAAGGTTTATATCGGGCTGTATTTCCTGCGCGACCATCTGTCGGGTTAGGCTGGCCGGGTGGAAGCGGGCGGAATCGGGGAGATGCTGAAAGCGATTGGGGGTGGGCACCGAATCAGCAAGCGGGCCTTTGAGGCGGCAGAGCCGGAATTGCGTCTGCGCCTGCTGGAAGTCCAACGTGCGCTACACAAAGCCGGAATCCCTGTGATTGTCATCATAGCCGGTAGTGAGGGTTCTGGGCGCAGCGCCGTGGTGAACCGTCTGAATACCTGGCTGGATGCCCGCGGTTTGCGTACCTGGGCTTTCTGGGATGAGAGCGATGAGGAAGCCGAGCGGCCTCGTTACTGGCGCTTCTGGCGGCGCATGCCGGCGGCGGGTGAAATGGCCATCTTTTTCGGCTCCTGGTACACCCATCCGATTCTGGGCTACAGCTTTGGCGGCCTCTCGGAAGCACAGTTCCAGGCTGAACTGGTAAGGATCAGTTCACACGAGCGCATGCTGACAGATGCGGGCACATTGATCGTGAAGCTGTGGTTCCACGTGCCCGAAAAAGTACAGCGCGAACGCAAGGAACTGGAAGCCAGTCGCCAGTCACGCGACGCGACCGCGTTTGAAAAAAGTTATTTCGCCAATTATGAGCGCTTCGAAAAAGCCGCCGGGTCGGCACTGACGGCGACGCACAGCGGCACGGCACCCTGGCATGTGATTGATGCCCACAACAAGCGATACCGTGACCATACGGCAGCCCAGTTATTGCTTGCGGCCTTTGAGCAGCGCCTGGCAAACGTCCCTGTGGCTCCCGACGAGCCGGCTGACTTGAGCAAGCCGAAGGTTTCCTCAGCAACGCTGGACAAGCTTGACCTGGGTGCCAAAGCAAAGCCCGACAGTTACAAGCGCCAGATCACCCGGTTGCAGCATCGACTGACCAAGCTCGCCTGGCAGGCACGCGAACAACAGCGTTCCACGGTTGCGCTGTTCGAGGGCTGGGATGCCGCCGGCAAGGGAGGCGCCATCCGCCGGGTGACGGCGGCGCTGGATGCACGCCTTTACCAGGAAATTTCCATTGCGGCTCCGACTGATGAAGAAGCCGCACATCACTATTTATGGCGTTTCTGGCGGCACCTGCCACGGGCGGGATATTTCACCATCTATGACCGCTCCTGGTATGGCAGGCTGCTGGTGGAGCGCGTTGAAGGGTTTGCCCAGGCGGATGAGTGGCGAAGGGCTTATGCAGAAATCAACAGTTTCGAGGCACAGCTTGCCGATCACGGCATCTGCCTGCTGAAATTCTGGCTGCATATCAGCCCTGAAGAACAGCTCGCGCGTTTTCGTGAACGCGAAGTCACCGCACACAAGGTGCACAAGATTACGGATGAGGATTGGCGAAACCGGGAGCGCTGGCACGATTACCTGCAGGCCATGAACGATATTCTGCAACGTACAGACACAAGCCAGGCACCTTGGGTACTGGTGCCGGCGAATGATAAGCGCCATGCACGCATAGCGGTGCTGAAGGCCTTTTGCAAAGGCCTGGAAAGGTCTCTGGAAAAGCCTGATTAGTCCTGCGTCCCCGGTTTGGTAACCGTCTGTTCAAACGCCGCTACCGGGCGGCCTCCCGCCATCGGTAGTTCCATGCCGTCCAGCACGTATGCAGCGCCAGTCATGGCATCCCGGCTGATCTCGATCCAGAAAAATCCCAGCGTATTGTCTTTCTGCCAGTAGGCCGGGTTCCGGTTGGCAT
>JBFKKS010000307.1:0-2561 GCA_041630955.1 Nevskiales bacterium | reverse complement strand
GCCGTGATCCGCCATCAACATGGTGGTCATTGGGCCTGCAATGCCCCAACTCAGGTCGAGTACTTTGATACCTTCAAGAACCTTTGCCATTTGTCTCTCGCTCAAGCATTGATGTTAATAGCCAGCCCAGTGCTGGTCTTGGGTTTCGTATGCTCTAAACAATACAGGCGCTGCCATTAGCAGCGCCTGCCTCATTTGGGTTAGTTCGTTGTCATGCTGAAAATTCCTTTTAACAGCAGCCTCTTACAGCCAGGTCCGGACTAACTTTCCTTGTTCCGATAGAACCATGCGCCCAGCGCCGGCAGCAGGCAGATCGCACCGAACATGTTGACCAGGAACAGGAAGGCCAGCAACAGGCCCATATCGGCCTGGTACTTGAGCGCCGACAGGGTCCAGGTGGCTACACCCACCGACATGGTGGCGGCCGTGAATACGATCGGGCTACCGGTATCGTGCATGGCACGTCGGAAGGCTTCCTTGAAGTCGTTCGAGGGATCATGCATGTAGTGCTGAATGCGTTCGAACAGGTAAATACCATAGTCCACGCCGACCCCCACACCGAGTGCGATCACCGGCAGGGTTGCCACCTTCAGGCCGATATCCAGGGTTGCCATCAGGGCATTGCCCATCACCGTCACACCGACCAATGGCACCAGTACGCACAGCAGGGCCGTCCATGAACGGAACGAGATCAGGCAGAAAATAACCAGCGCGCCGAACAGGCACAGCAACATCTTCACTTCAGCCGCGCCTACAGCCTCGTTGGTCGCACCCATCACGCCAACGTTGCCACTGGCCAGGCGCATGGTAACGCCCTCCACCTCGTTCTCGGCAATAAACTTTTTGATCTCGCTGAGCACGTGCGCGATGGTCGGACCTTCATGGTCTTCGGTGAAGGCCAGCACCTGGATCGAGCGACAGTTTTCTGTATTAAAGCCCAGCGCCGGCGCAAAGGCAGGCGACGCCGTGGTCAACGCCACTTCCGAGCGCGGCAAGGCACGCCAGCTGGGATGACCCTCGTTGAATGCTGAAATCACGCGGCGTCCAATACCAGCCACGCCAATCACCGACTGCACACCGTCAACACCGCGCAGGAACAGTTCAAAGCGATCAACCAGGTTGATGACCGGATACTGCAGGCAGGAATCGCCCTCAAAACCAGGTGCCTCGATAATCACACTGAGCACGTCCACACCAATGTCATACAGTTCCACGATCGTGCGACTATCAATGTTGTAGCGCGAATCGGAATGCAGCTCAGGCGCACCGACGTCGGAGTCACCCACAACGAGGTAACGCGACTGCCAGGTGGCGAAAATCATCAGCAGCACGACTACACCAAAAATCTTGAGTGCATTCCCGGGCTCGGCAAAGCGGGCCGGATACTCCCACAGCTTATAGAGCTTGCTGTTCTTGTCGGTAGCATGCTCAAGGCTTTCCCCTTCCAGGCTCATATGACTGAGAATAATCGGCAGGATCATCTTGTTGGTGATGATCATCAGCAGCACACCCAGACAGGCCGTGATACCCAGTTCCTGCACGATCGGAATCTGGATGAACATGATCACGCCAAAGCCCAGGGCCTCGGTCAGCAGTGCCACGGTCCCGGGGATGAACTGCCGAATGAATGAATTACGCGCTGCGGTCTTGTTGTCATGACCGGCAGCCATCTCGATACGCCAGGCATTGGTCATCTGCACTGCATGCGAGACACCAATGGCAAAGATCAGGAACGGCACCAGGATCGACATCGGATCAACGCCATAGCCCATCAGCGGCAATACACCAATCAGCCACAGCACCGGCAGGGTCGCGACAACCAGGGCGGTCATGGTGATCTTGAAGGATCGCGTGTACAGGTACAGCAGGATCACGGTAATCACGAAGGCCAATGCGAAGAAGCCGAACACGCCCAACAGTCCGTTGATGACATCGCCCAGCAACTTCGCAAAGCCGATGATGCTGACCTCGATATTCGGGCTGTATTCAGGATTATCGGTTTCGATGACTTCCACATCACCCCGATCAATCAGGAATGTATTGCCGTCTTCATCACGTTGCATGGATTGGAAATCCTGCAACTTGTCCAGCAAGGTCGGCTCGCTGTAGCCGTAGCGAACCACGGTGCCGGCCTTCAGCTCGTCGGAATAGTCCTTGGTGAGCTTGTACTCATAGCGGCGCGGGTTTTCATAGCGACCACGAATTTCTTCCAGCAGGGTATTTACCAGCCAGTAGTTGACCCGGTTTTCTTCTACCGATTTGCTCTGGTCATAGGCCAGCAGATCCGCACGAATCAGGGCCGCCTTGTGATTGCCGGCCACCAGCAAGCCCAGCTGACCTGAATTTTCCACGTTGCTGCGTATCTGCTTGAGCTGTTCGGGTGTACCCGAATAGCGTTTAGGCACAACCGGCTCACCACGGAAGCCGTCTTCGGTCACCTCGATATAGATGGTATCGGGCGTAAACAGCGACGAGACCTTGGTACGGTCAATACCCGGAATAAAGAACACGGCCTGGGTGGCATCCTCAAAGGCCTTGAAGAACTCGGGATTGTAGATGTC
>JBFKKS010000306.1:0-2579 GCA_041630955.1 Nevskiales bacterium | reverse complement strand
CAGCGGTATTGTCGGCCGCAGCCTGAAGCTGGACTTTGGCCCTGCCGCCTGGCGACCTGCTTTCATTCTTGGGCTGCTGCTGGCGATTCCATTGGTAACCCTGGTTCAGGGTGCCGAACCGAGTTACCTGCTGGAAGCGAATCTTGACGTGCTTTTGGTTGCGGGTTTGCTGGTGGGTATCGGTACCCGCATTGGCAATGGCTGCACCAGCGGCCATGGTGTCTGTGGCATAGCCAATCTTTCCCCCCGCTCGCTGGTTGCGACGCTGACCTTCATGTTCAGTGCGGCGGTCGTGGTTTACCTCGTTCGGCACGTACTGGTTTAGGTGGACCCATGCAAGCATTACTAGGTCTGGCCGCAGGTTTGATATTTGGTATTGGACTGGTGATCTCCGGCATGACCAATCCAGATCGTATCCTGGCCTTTCTGGATGTGGCCGGTGTGTGGAACCCGTCACTGGCTTTCGTCATGGTAAGTGCGATTGCCGTTGCGGCACCTGCATTTGCCTATGTCAGACGGCAGGGAAAGAGCCTGCTGGGCGTCACGATTGAACTGCCTAACCGTAGTCATTTCCCACCCCGTTTGATCATTGGCGCTGCCTTGTTCGGCGTGGGCTGGGGGCTGAGCGGATTCTGCCCAGGGCCGGCGGTGGTCGCCCTGACGCACGGTGACTCGCGCATCGCGCTATTTGTGCTCATGCTGGCAATTGGTTGGCTTTTGGCAGACTGGTTGCAGAACGGGCTCGATGCGCGGCGCTCGGACACGGCTGGTAACACCAAATAATGGAACCGGGCGGCCAGACGGTCAGGCCGTAAGGAGCATCAGCCCACCCAGGCCTCCAGGACTCGGACCCTGTTACCACCGGGAAGATGGCCAAGTTCCCGGGTGGCCGGCAGGTCAACGGGCGCATGCAGGTGAACTGAAGTAAAACCGGTTGACTGCATGAGGCTTTCAGCTTGTTGGGGCGAGCTGTAATGAACATGCAGGCGGCCTTTTACAAAGCGTTGCAGTAACGTCCTTACAAATCTGGCAGATACGCCGCTGTTCTCGCTTTTGATGTAGCCATCGGAAAGATAGAGGCCCTCGGGGAATGCTTTCAGCAGCGCGGCAATTCGTTGCCAAAGGTCTGTCGCTATGGCTGGATCCAGGTAACTGAGCAGGCCCTCGGTAATGATTGCAAGGCCCTGTGAATGATCCAGCATATTGGCCACTGATGACAGGGACTCTGGGCCGGAGTCATTCAGGGCATCGACTGCTAATACCTGATGTTGTGGTGAAAGCTGCCCCGCGCTATGCAGCATTTCCCGCTTCAGGTTGGCCATATGTGGCAGGTCAGTTTCCAGGTAATGAATGCGGTCTCCGTATTTTTGTACCATGCGCAAACCTCGACCCGACAGGCCGGCGGCCAGTTCTATGACCTGGGTAATGCGGCCATCTTGTATGGCATCTTCGAGCAGCGTGTCGATGCCACGATGGCGCGCCAACATGAGCGTGTCGAATAACCCGGGCCTACCGAAAAGGCGGCCGGGCTGAATCGCCAGGCTGAAAGCACGGTCTAGTCGCTTGCCACGTGCTGTTGAAAGGGCAGGATGGGACAATCCAAGCCGAACCCACATATGACCGGTGGCATAGGCTGTTGGACTGATCTTTTCCGAATGCGTGGGCTTGGACGTCATGGGCGTCGTACCGGACTCAGACCGGCAATCGGTCAATCCGGTTATTGCCGGCCTTCGTGGTCACTTCCTTACCCATTACTTCGCTGCCTTCGGGCAACCGCACATCGCTGACATGCCACCACTGTGTACGTGCAGTTGTTTCGGTCAGTTCCAGGAGCATGTACCCATTAAACGTTGTGTTGCTGTAGTGCACATGGGGATTTGTGGCGGGCGCGCCTTCCTGGCCGGGTACGCCAGGCATGGTGATCGCGGGGGTGGCAAATTCCACTGCCAGCGAGCCTTCACCTGTCACGGGGTTGTATAGCGTGGGGTCATAGGGGTCGCGTGGGATATCGATGGCCCATGAGGAATGCACATCTCCTGTGAGGATGACGACATTGCTTAACTGCTGGCCTTCAATGATATCGAGTACACGTTGGCGGCTGGCGCGATACCCGTCCCAGGCATCGGCATTGATAATGGTGCCACTGGCGACCGCACTGGGCTGTCCGAGCAGTTGCAGCGGCGCAAAAATAACCTGTTGGCCAAGCAGTTTCCAGGTTGCGGTAGATGTGCCCAGTTGCTGCTGCACCCAGGCGAGCTGTTCGCCGCCCAGAATGGTGCGATTCGGATCGTCTAGTGCTTCCACCTCGGTGGCGCCGCTGCCGGTGAGGGGTACTGCTGTGGCCACTTGTTCGTCACGGCCATAGCTGCGGGTGTCCAGCATGATGATGTCGGCCATGTTTCCGTAACGCAGGCGGCGGAAGATCTTCTTGGGGTTGCCCGGTTCAGGCAAGCGTATGGGCATCCATTCGTCAAATACCCGGGCAGCGATTTCCTTGCGCTCGCTGTAAAGGCCTTCTGTTTCCTCATCGTGGTTCTGTGCGCCTTCCTTCCAGGCATTGTTTGCAAACTCGTGGTCGT
>JBFKKS010000305.1:0-2586 GCA_041630955.1 Nevskiales bacterium | reverse complement strand
GGGTTACGCATGATGAAACCACTGAGCGCGCCCGAAAGGAGAGGAAAGAATGTTTGATTACGTCATCGTGGGAGCCGGTTCGGCGGGTTGTGTGCTGGCTGCACGGCTGAGCGAAGATCCGAACGTGAAAGTCTGCCTGCTGGAGGCTGGCCCACCGGACGACAGCGTACTGATCCGTGCCCCGGCAGCGGTGATTCTGCTGGTACCACGCAAGGGCAAGTACAACTGGGGCTTTCAAACGGTGCCGCAGCCGGGCCTGAATGGGCGCATAGGCTACCAGCCCCGCGGCAAGACGCTTGGCGGTTCCTCCTCAATTAATGCCATGGCCTATGTGCGGGGCAACCGCTGGGATTACGACCATTGGGCAAGCTTGGGCAATGACGGCTGGTCCTACGAGGAGGTCTTGCCCTTCTTCAAGAAATCCGAGCATAACGAGAATCTTCACAATGAATACCACGGCCAGGACGGGCCACTGAACGTGATGAACCTGCGTTCGCCCAGCGCGCTGGGTGCGCACTTTATCAAGGCCTGCGAGGAGCAGGGCATCGCCGCGAACCCGGATTACAACGGAGCAGAACAGGCAGGAACGTTTCAGTTCCAGTCCACGCATATCAATGGCGAGCGTTGCAGCACAGCCCGGGCCTTCATAGAACCGAATCGGGAGCGGCCCAATCTGGAGGTTGTGACGGGGGCGTTGGCCGAAAAGATCCTGTTCGACGGTAAGCGCGCAACGGGTGTGCGTATTCGTCAGGGTGGGCAGACAAGGGATATCAATGCCAGCCGAGAAGTGATCGTCAGCGCAGGCGCTTTCAACTCGCCCCAGCTATTGATGCTGTCTGGCATCGGGCCGGGATCGCATCTGCAGGAGCAGGGCATTGACGTTCTGCATGACCTGTCTGGTGTGGGGCAGAATCTGCAGGATCATATCGACCTGGTGCACAGCTTTCGTGCACCGGCTTCAAGTGACACCTTTGGCGTTTCGCCATTCTTCATCGCTCGATTCATCAGGGCGATCTTTGAATGGCGCAGGCAACGATCTGGCCTGCTTACATCGCCTTATGCCGAGGCCGGGGCTTTCTTTAAGGTCGATCCGGCCTCGCCTGCGCCCGACCATGAACTGCTCTTTATTCCCGCGCTGGTTGATGATCATGGCCGTAAGCTGCATCTGGGCCACGGCTTTTCCAGCCATGTGACCCTGATGCGTCCCAAAGCCCGTGGCGAGGTGAGGCTGGCCAGTGCGGATCCTGCTGCGGATCCGGTCATCGATCCACGTTTCCTGGATAACGATGAGGACATGGCGGCTTTCATGAAGGGCGCGAAATTCCAGCGGCGGGTGCTTGAGTCCGCTGCGCTGTCACCCTGGCGTGGCAAGATGATGTATGGCTTCGATGCGAATGACGACGTGGCCTGGGAGCAGGACATCCGTAATCGCGCAGACACCCAGTACCATCCGGTTGGCACCTGCAAGATGGGTCAGGACGCCATGGCCGTGGTGGATGAACGCCTGCGTGTGAGGGGCATTGAAGGCTTGCGGGTCGTCGATGCTTCTATCATGCCGACCCTGTGTGGCGGCAACACGAACGCGCCAACCATCATGATCGGCGAAAAGGGTGCGGATATGATCAAGGCTGACGCCGGGGGCTGATACCCCCGGCCTGGCCTGACGCGGATTAATCTTCCGGGTCGTAGGCCAGGTAGGGCGCGAGCCAGCGCTCGGCCTGCTCGAGGGTCATGCCCTTGCGTTCGGCGTAGCTCTCGAGCTGGTCCTTGAGCAGGCGGCCCACCACGAAGTATTGCGACTGTGGATGGGAGAAGTACCAGCCACTGACGGCGGCACCGGGCCACATGGCGTAACTCTCGGTGAGTTCGATACCGGTGTTGTTTTGCACATCCAGCAGTGACCACAGGGTCGATTTTTCCGTGTGTTCCGGGCAGGCCGGGTAGCCGGGGGCCGGACGAATGCCCTTGTAGGCTTCCTTGATCAGGTCTTCGTTCGCCAGTGCTTCATCGCTGGCGTAGCCCCAAAGTTCCGTGCGAATCTTTTTATGCATCAACTCGGCGAAGGCCTCGGCCAGGCGGTCGGCAACCGATTCCAGCAGGATGGCGTTGTAGTCATCGTGGTCGGCCTTGAACTCGAGCACTTTCTCCTTGGCGCCGAGCCCGGCGGTGACGGCAAAGCCACCGACGTAATCCGGCAGGCCGGTTTCCTTCGGTGCCACGAAATCGGCCAGGCAGCGATTCGGCACGCACGCCCGGTGCTCACCCTGCTGGCGCAGGTGGCGCTGCGTGGCCAGTACTTCGGTGCGGCTGTCATCGGTGTAGATCTCGACATCATCGTCATTGACCTGGTTGGCCGGGAACAGTCCGATGACACCATTGGCCTTGAGCCAGCCCTCGGCAATCACCGTATCGAGCATACGGTTGGCCTCGTCAAACAGCTTCTTCGCTTCCGGGCCTGTGTTGGGGTTGTTGAGGATGTCGGGGTAGCGGCCCTTCATTTCCCAGGCATGAAAGAACGGGCCCCAGTCGATGTAGTCGCGTATTTCGGCAATCGGATAATCCTCGAATACCTGCACACCGAGCTGC
>JBFKKS010000304.1:0-2589 GCA_041630955.1 Nevskiales bacterium | reverse complement strand
GTAGGGGAGACTGTTCCAGGTGCTGCCTTCCAGGGAAACGGTGCGGATCATGTCCCCACCGCCCTGGTAAGGAGGCATGCCATCAAGTAACTCTTCCCTGGCATAAAGTACGCCAATGCCGGTGGGGCCGAACAGTTTGTGACCCGAAAAGGCATAGAAATCAGCATCCATTTGTTGAACATTGACGGGCAGGTGAGCAACTGCCTGTGCGCCATCAATCAGCACCTTGATACCGTGGGCATGAGCCGCTGAAATAATATGTTCTACAGGATTCACCGTGCCCAGTGCATTGGAAACGTGCCCTACTGCGACAAGGCGTGTTCGTTCGGGGTGAAGTAGTCGCTCGAATTCCTCGTATACAAGTTCGCCGCTGTCAGTGATGGGTACCACCTTCAATACTGCGCCGGTTTGTTCACAGAGAAGTTGCCAGGGCACGATGTTTGAGTGGTGCTCCATGTGTGTGATGAGGATTTCATCGCCTGATTTCACCAAAGGCCGCACGTAGCTGTGGGCAACCAGATTGATGGCTTCAGTTGTGCCGCGAGTGAAAATGATCTCGTGTTCACTGGCGGCATTCAGGAAATCACGTACCTTGAGTCGGGCTCCCTCATAGGCCGCCGTGGCTCGCTCTGACAAGGCATGTACGCCTCGATGTACGTTGCTGTTGTCCCGCGCGTAGTAATGGCTGATTGCGTCGATAACAGACTGCGGCTTCTGTGTAGTCGCGCCATTATCCAGGTACACGAATGGCTTGCCGTGAACCTGTTGGTGCAGGACAGGGAAATCTGCACGCAGGCGTTCGACATCCAATGGATGCTGCAGTGCAGTTGTCGGTGTGGCGCTCATAACAGTTCGGCCATTTGTTCGCTGTCGGGCAGTTTTTTCAGTACCGCCGCCTCGATATGCTTTTGCAGTGCGGGCAATTCCATTCTTTGCAAGAGTTCATCGGCAAAGCTGTAAGTCAGTAAGTTGCGGGCTTCAACTTCGTTCAACCCACGACTCTGCAGGTAGAAGATCGCCCTCTCATCGAGCTGCCCCACAGTTGCACCATGCTTGCACTTCACATCATCGGCATAGATTTCCAGTTCGGGCTTGGCGTCGATTTCAGCCTTGCCTGATAACAGCAGCGCCGCACTGGATTGTTCAGAATCTGTCTTCTGAGCATCCTTGTGCACAACAATGCGGCCATTGAAGACACCCCGTGAACCACCATCGATAATGCCCTTATAGTCCTCACGACTTATGCAGTGTGGGGCTTCATGCTCAACGCAGGTGTGGTTATCAATGTGTTGACGGCCAGTGGGCACATACAGGCCATCCATATGGACCTCGGCACCCGGTTCAATCAATCGAATATTGCTGTCATAGCGCTGCCAACGTGTGCCCAGGTCAATACTGTGCAGTTGCAGGTTGCTGCTGCGCTTCAGCGTGGCCAGAGTGGCTCCGACCTGCGTGGCCTGGCTTGATTCCTGCTGTACGCGAATGCGCTTGAGCTGTGCATTGGCGCCGAGCGTGATGCGGGTGACACAGTTGTTGAAGTAAGGCTCGCCATTGGCGGAAACGTAATGCTCAATCACCGTGGCGCTGGTGTTTTTTCCCATGCGCAGGCAATTGTTAATGTTCATCATATGGCCGTCCTCGCCTGGCGCACCGATAAACAGGGCGTAGACAGGGCGTTCGAGCACGATGCCATCACTGAGATCAAGCTGCAGGCCATCTGTAGCAAAGGCCGTATTCAGGTCTATGAATGCATGCGGGGATAGCGAATCAGATTCAGGGTTTGAATTTACAGCGGCCTGATCCAACTGCGAGCCAAGACCGCTGATCAGCGCGCCTGAGGGCAAATCGGCAAACTGACTAAGTGCGTGATTGATGCGACCATTGACAAAGATAAGACGGAAGGCGTCGAGATCTGCAGGTACAAGTGCATCGACAGCGTCTTGCGACAGATCCATCGAATCAGCCGGGCGAAAGGCAACTTTCTGCAAGCCACGTGTGTCGCTGTATTTCCAGCTTTCTATGCGTGAATGTGGGAACCCGGCTGCGACAAAACGTGACAAGGCCTGCTCACGCTCTGATTTGAGCCAAGCCTGGTTCGCGCCTGGCAGTGTCGGTGCGACGCGGGCGAACTCTGCCTGGTATTGGTCGAGGAGGGGGCTGTTATCGGTCATTGCAGTCTCGATGCCTTCAGGCCGCATCCTCGATACCCAGCCAGCCGTAACCCTTTTCTTCAAGCTCCAGGGCCAGCTCGCGTCCGCCACTTTTGATGATTTTGCCGCCAGCCAGCACATGAACGTGGTCTGGAACCACGTAGTCAAGCAGGCGTTGGTAGTGCGTAATCAGGAGAATGGCGCGGTCAGGACTGCGCAGTTCATTAATGCCTTTGGAAACAATCTTGAGGGCATCAATATCTAGTCCGGAGTCGGTCTCATCCAGTACCGCTAGATGCGGCTCCAGCATCAGCATCTGGAGTATCTCGTTGCGTTTTTTTTCGCCACCTGAAAAGCCTTCATTTACGCCTCGGTAGAGCATGCTTTCCTTGATTTCGACCAGCTTTATCTTTTCCTTGATGAGTTTCAGGAAATCCAG
>JBFKKS010000303.1:0-2591 GCA_041630955.1 Nevskiales bacterium | reverse complement strand
TCAACGACACCCTCGATGTCCTTCTCTGATGACCGAATCCAATCCCCTTTGGAAAACGGGCGATCAAGGTAAATGGTCAGTCCACCAAATACATTGGCGAGCAGGTCCTTGGCTGCCAGACCGACAGCAAGGCCACCCACGCCACCAAAAGCCAACACGCCTGATATGGAGAAGCCGAGTGACTGGAGTATCACCAGCGCCCCGGTTATAACCACACTTGCGCGAACCAATTTGGCAATTGCCTCAATAGTGGTCTGATCAACTGGTTCGCCCTTACGCGATTTATGTTGAATCATGTTATAGCTGACTTCATTAACAAGTCGCATCAGGAACCAGGTCATTACCGCGATCACGCCTACCGTCCGGAATGGATCAACCAGTTCAGACAGTGCGGTTGTGGTCTCTTTAACAATCGTAAAATCGGCGGCAATGCTCAGACCCAGCACCCAGGTCAGGGCACGCAAGGGCAGATTGATCGCGGCAAAGATAGCGTCGTCCCAGACATTACGACTGGCTTGTACCCTCTTATGCAGAAAAGCCAGCGCAATTTTCAGACAGAAATTGACTGCTACAACGGCAAGCACGATCAGAAAGATTTCCAGTACTCCGCCCCAGCGGTCATGGGCCTGGTTAAACCATTGCTGAACAGCATCAATCATTTCAATTACCTTGTTTGGTTCCGTTGTACAGGTGTATGGCTACCTATGCCGGCATAAGGCTAGCTATGCGCGCGCGGGCTTCTTGCCAACGCGTTAGTTTTGCAAGGTCAGTCAGAGGCGCTTTGCCATTGGTGCTTTTTGCGCGCAGAACGCTCAACCGTTGCCCTGCCTCAGGGTTGGCGGCAATTTTCAGCCTATCCAGTATTTCAATCACTCCTGCCCGGTGATTGCAGACTGGTAGCATATCGCAGCCGGCCTGCAAGGCCAGCATGGCCCGATCGACATAGCTACCCATTGCAGCCGCGCCCCCCATGCTCAAATCGTCCGTAAACAC
The DNA here is from genome assembly GCA_041630955.1 of Nevskiales bacterium. Classification (GTDB taxonomy): domain Bacteria; phylum Pseudomonadota; class Gammaproteobacteria; order Nevskiales; family CAJXLF01; genus JBFKKS01. The sequence goes on along the minus strand of JBFKKS010000303.1, from coordinate 1,598 downwards.
AGTACCTTTGAACCCCAGCTCCCCACGAAGCCGTTGCGTAACCCAGTCATGCGACAGGCTGGCTGGTAGATTATCAATCGCAGGATAAAGTATATGCGCCATCATGACGGATGGCAGTCCGGCCTGGATCAGTGCGGCAAATGGCGCGATATCCGCCACCAACTCATCGTAGGAACGCTCATCAATTGGCAACTCGACATGTGAGTCTGGTACCACCTGTCCATGCCCCGGGTAATGCTTTCCGGTTGCAGCCATTCCGGCCGAGGCCATCCCTCGCATGAAGGCAATCGCCAACTCAATTACCACCTGCGGCTGTCCATGAAAGGCGCGATCGCCGATCACGCCACTTTTCCCGGTGTCGAGATCAAGAACCGGTGCAAAACTCAGGTCTATATCAAACACTCTCAATTCAGATGCAATCATCCAGCCGCAATCTTCTGCCGCCTGCCTTGCCGAGCCGGGGTCAGAATCGAAAAGTTCACCCAGCCTGCGCATGGGTGGCAATAGCGTAAAACCGTCCCTAAAACGCTGAACCCGCCCTCCTTCATAATCGACCGCAACCAGAATGTCCTGGCGGCACTCACGTATGTCCCGCATGAGTTTTTCAAGCTGGTCGGGATCGGCGTAATTTCGCCCAAACAGAATAATTCCGCCGACGAGGGGATGCTGCAATAGTTCCTTGTCTTCTGCATCAAGCTGGAGGCCCTCCACATCCAGCATGACGGGCCCCAGTTGTGACTGCAGTAAATGTTGATCAGGCATCAGGGGCGATTATTCATGGAGGTATACAGATGTGCCGGCAGGCACGCGGTCAAAGAGCTCAATCACGTCATCGTTGCGCATTCTTACACAGCCAATTGACGCTGGTATTCCCATTGGTTCGGTATCGGGTGTGCCGTGTATATATATATAGCGGCGCTGGCTATCCACCTCCCCGTAACGGTTCCGGCCTGGTTCCAGTCCACCCAGCCACAGAATACGACTTAGTATCCAGTCACGCTCTGGAAAACGCGCAGCCAAAGCACTGTCGTATATTTCTCCTGTAGGACGGCGACCTTTAAAGACCGTGCCCCAAGGCATCCCCGCACCAATCTTCGCTCGTATCCGGTGATGCCCTCGCGGCGTGCAGAAACTACCCATTTTCTCGCCTGCGCCAGCGCGCGCGGTGGAGATCGGATACTCCGCAACAAGTACTCCACCACGCAGCAGGCGTAGGCTTTGTTCGCCTAGCGCTATGTCAATTGCTAATGACTCCGTTTGCATCACGCTACGCATCACGCACAAACAGCGCCATAGACTCAACATGCTGGGTATGAGGAAACATATCCATTACGCCAGCACGCCGCAGCGAGTAGCCATATTTATTCACCAGTATTGCCGCATCACGTGCAAGGGTCGCCGGATGGCAAGATATATAAAGAATACGCTCCACTCCAGCAATGGCCAGCATGTCCATTACCTCTTCTGCCCCGGCCCTGGGTGGGTCGAGCAAGGCGAGATTGAAATCTTGTTTAAGCCATGCCGCCTCAGACTGTTTCACAAACAGGTCCGCACTATGAAAACTCGCGTTGGTAATCCCGTTGCGTTGGGCATTTTGC
>JBFKKS010000302.1:0-2607 GCA_041630955.1 Nevskiales bacterium | reverse complement strand
GTAACGAGCGTCGCGCTCAGTTCCGGGTGCGACGCCAGGCCCAGGTAATCATTACTGCAAAAAACCGTGACATCGCGGCCATCAACCCGTGCCTCAACACCATGTGCGCCCTCGATGACGCGGCGGCGGCGGTAGAGATTCCCGGCTGCTACCGCATCAAGCCGGGTATTCAGAAAGCTCGTTAAAGATTCACTCACGCGCGGGCGGCTTGAGCCTGATCGGGCGACACCTTGCCCTCTGTCAGCTGGGACTGGTCCGGCTCAATGCCCAGGCGCGCGAACAGGGCGACATCACGCTCATGATCCGGATTGCCCGTTGTGAGCAGCTTTTCCCCATAGAAGATCGAATTGGCCCCGGCAAAGAAGCACAACGCCTGGGTCTGGTCATTCATTTCCTGGCGGCCGGCTGATAGCCGAACATAGGATTGCGGCATCAGGATGCGCGCGACCGCGATGGTGCGCACGAAATCAAACGGATCGATAGCCTGCTCACCCTCCAGACCATCCAGAGGTGTCCCCTCAACCTTCACCAGGCTATTGATCGGCACGCTCTGCGGATGCTCCGGTAAATTGGCCAGCTGGCGCAACATTTCGACGCGATCCTCCGGCTGCTCACCCATCCCCACGATGCCGCCGCAACAGACCTTCATGCCCGCGTCGCGCACATGCTCCAGGGTATCGAGCCGGTCCTGATAAGTGCGGGTGGTGATGATCTTTTCGTAATATTCCGGAGAGGTATCGAGGTTATGGTTGTAATAATCCAGTCCGGCCTCGGCCAGTCGCTTGGCCTGCTGTTCCTTGAGCATGCCCAAAGTGACACAGGACTCCAGCCCCATGTCCTTCACGGCCTTGACCATCTCAATGACCGCCTCCAGATCACGATCCTTAGGCGAACGCCAGGCCGCGCCCATGCAAAAACGCGAGGCCCCAGCGGCCTTGGCTTTGGCAGCAGCCGCTTTAACCTCATCAACATCGATCAGCGGCTCTTTCTTGAGCCCCGTTTCGTAGCGCACACTCTGTGGACAGTAACCGCAGTCTTCCGGGCAGGCGCCGGTCTTGATGCTCAGCAGGGTAGAAAGTTGTACCTTGTTGGCATCAAACTGCGCTCGATGCACGCTATGCGCTCGAAACAACAGGTCGTTAAACGGCAGATCGAACAACGCCTGGATTTCAGCGTGGCTCCAATCGTGACGAAGGGCGGGGAACTGTTCGGCCATGGCCTCACCTATTTACAGAATAATTAACGCGTGAATCATAGAGCCTCACCACCTGTCGTCAACCAAACCGGGCTGCGCTGGGTTTACAAGTCAATGGCCACGGTACGTGCCATTATCTATCCCCCGTGCTGCCTGCTTTGCGATGCGCCAGGCGACAATGCACTCAATCTATGCGCGCCCTGTCACGCGGACTTGCCGTGGAATACCCACGCCTGTCTGCAATGCGCTCTGCCCATGACCACCACGGAAGCGTCGAATATCTGCGGGCAATGCCTGGCCAATCCGCCCGCATTTCAGCAAGCGACTGCACCACTGTGCTATGCCTCCAGCGTTGCCTGGATGATTGCCGGCCTCAAGTTCCGCCAGCAACTGGGTAATGCGCGACTACTCGGGCAGCTACTGGCAAACGCCCTGCCACTGCAGACCACCGGGCGGCCTGATCTGATCATGCCTGTGCCGTTGCACCCAGGCCGGTTAAGGGAACGGGGTTACAACCAGGCGCTTGAAATAGCCCGACCGGTGGCAAGAGCAACGTCGCTAGCTATCGACTACCGCAGCCTGAGACGTTGCAAACCGACATCACCGCAGTCCAGCCTAGGGCTAAAGGCGCGACGTAAAAACCTGCTTGGTGCATTTGAATGCAGACAAAACCTCGCCGGTAAGCACATTGCCCTGATCGACGACGTCATGACCTCGGGCAGTACCTTGAATGCCGCAGCATTGGCATTAAAAAAAGCCGGCGCAGTGCAGGTTTCGGCCTGGGTCGCCGCGCGCGCACCCCTGAATGCTATCTAAACACAACAAATTGCATTAGCATCAGTAAGATGCGAGGTTTTAAAGGTCTCACTCTGATTTTTGCCGTCTCAACAGCTGTGGCGGCAGGGTTGTGGTGGCTTCAGACAAAGAATCTGATAATCACGCCTGACTGGCCCTTGCAGAAATTGACCAGAAGCCTGGCATTGGTCTTCTGCGCCAGCTTGCTGAGCTGGATTTCCGGCGCCTTTAATCGTGCCCTGCAGGAAAACCGTGGCATCGGCAGCTTCCTTAGACTGTGGCTTACTGTTGACGCTGACAAGCGTGTACCGGAATCCGACTGGGTAACGTGGATGATCCACGTCGGCCTATGGATGATGGTGCCGATCCTCATCCTGCGTGAATGGGGCCTCACGGATACCAGCCGCGAACTGTTCAGCCGGCTGGTAATGGCGGGGTTCCCTGTTGGCTCAGGGCATATCGTTCCCGGCAAGGTCATGCTCGGCGTCATCATGTTCGCCGGCCTGATCACCATTACCCGCTGGCTGAAACACCGACTGCAGCAGCACTGGCTGAACCGGACACCCATGCACCCCGGCACCCGCGAAGCGGTCGCCACCATGTTCGGCTACATCACT
>JBFKKS010000301.1:0-2614 GCA_041630955.1 Nevskiales bacterium | reverse complement strand
TTACTGGCGGACCTGACCCGTGATAGCCAGCGTACACGGGCCATGCTTATCCTGGGCATCAGTATTGGTGCCGCATTCGCGCTGGCACTCATTCTGGGACCAGTGCTGGCACATTGGATCGGTGTCGATGGCATTTTTATGCTGACCGCCGGACTGGCCTTGTTAATCATTCCTGTGCTGTGGTGGTGGGTGCCCAGCCCGCCAATACGAAACGCGGTTCCTCAGGCATGGCGCCAGAATCTGGTCGGGGTGTTGAATGACCCGGTTCTATTACGCCTGGACGCCGGAATCTTTATTTTGCATACCTTGCTGACTGCCTGCTTTGTCGCCTTGCCGCTGATGTTGCGTGACAATTTCGCGCTGGCGAGCGAAAGACATTGGGTTCTATACCTGCCGGTCATGCTGATTTCCCTTTGTCTGACCTTTCCGCTATTGCGCATTGCCGAGAGCCGTGGACGGACCCGTGAGGCCTTTCTGCTTGCCATCCTTCTGCTGGGCCTGACGCTGTTTGGCATGGCCAGCAATGACACCCAGCTGGGTATGATGGCGGTGGCCCTGTGTCTCTTCTTTGCTGCCTTTAACCTGCTTGAGGCTACGCTGCCTTCATGGGTTTCAAGACAGGCCGACCCGCAAAATCGCGGGGCGGCACTGGGTGTTTATTCCAGTGCGCAGTTCATGGGCGCATTTTGTGGGGGCGCACTGGGCGGCTGGTTAATGGGTGCGTTTGATACTCAGACTGTACTGTGGGTGGCTGGCGGACTGTGCCTGCCCTGGTTGATATTGGCACGTGGGTTACACCCTCCAGCGCATTCCGAACCGAATGGGCTGGCTGATTCGGTATAATCGCTCGTCTGCTCCAGGCTATGCCTTGGGGCTTAATCCGGTGTGAAGTTAATTTTTACGTGATTCAAACAAGATAATCTGAGGAGGCGTGCATGGCACGTGGCATTAACAAAGTGATTCTGGTCGGTAACCTGGGAAAAGACCCCGAAAACCGTTTTTTAGCCAATGGCACCGCGGTCACAAATCTGACTCTGGCGACTTCTGAGTCATGGAAAGACAAGCAGAGTGGCGAACAGAAAGAACGTACCGAATGGCATACGGTGGTGTTCTTTGGCCGGCTGGCTGAGATCGCTGGCGAGTACCTGCGCAAGGGTAGCCAGGTCTACATCGAAGGCAGCCTCCGAACCCGCAAGTGGCAGGACAAGGATGGGCGCGATCGCTATAGCACCGAAGTGGTGGCCAGTGAGATGCAAATGCTCGGTAGCCGGCAGGGCGGTGGTGGCTCGGGCGGCGGTCGGGATGAGGGCTTTGATCAAAGTCCGCCACAGTCATCAGGTGGCGCGCCGTCAGGCAACGATGGCTTCGACGATGACATCCCGTTCTGACCTGGCTCGCTAAAAGGACTAGAGACACAGCATGAAAGCCATTGTTTGCAAGGAATTAGGCCCGCCCGAATCACTGGTGGTAGAGGAACTGGAATCGCCGAAGCTGGGCGCATCTAATGTGCGCCTGGCTGTGCATGCCTGCGGGGTTAATTTTCCCGACACCCTGATTATCCAGGGCAAGTACCAGTTTCGCGCCGACCCCCCTTTCACACCAGGTGGAGAAGTAGCGGGCGAAGTGATTGAAGTCGGTGAAAAGGTCAAGCACTTGCGCCCCGGTGATCGCGTCATGATGGTCGCGCCCTATGGTGGCTATGCTGAGGAAATTGTCGTGCCGTCGATGGGTGGCTGGGCCATTCCCAAGGAGATGGACTATGTCACTGCAGCAGCGTTGCCGATGGCCTATGGCACCTCGCTGTACGCTCTCAAGCAACGTGGGCGCCTGCAGCCGGGTGAGACTTTGCTGGTTCTGGGCGCCGCCGGCGGTGTTGGACTGGCGGCGGTGCAGCTCGGCAAGTGTCTGGGCGCACGCGTGATCGCGGCTGCCAGCACTGATGAAAAGCTGGAAATATGCAAGCGTCAGGGGGCCGATGAGGTCATTAATTACAGTACCGAAAGCCTCAAGGAGCGGGTCAAGGCATTGACCGGCGGGCAGGGCGCGGACGTGATCTATGATCCCGTTGGCGGCGATTTGTTCCAGGAATGCCTGAGTGCCGTGAACTGGAATGGCCGCATTCTGGTCATAGGTTTTGCCAGCGGTGAAATTCCCAGCGTTGCGGTCAACCGCGCGTTGCTCAAGAGCAGTTCCATCGTGGGTGTGTTCTGGGGCGCTTCACTGATGCGTGAACAACAGGCCAATATGGAAAACTTCGAGCAATTGAAAGACTGGTTCGCGGAGGGGCGTATTCAGCCGCAAGTCTCCAAGACCTACGCGCTGGCGGATACGGCTCAGGCCATGAATGATCTGCTGAACCGCAAGGCTACCGGCAAGCTCGTCATCAAGATCAGGGATTAGGTTGTAGCCAGTATCATGGTCGATAAGGTATACGTGCAGACTTGGGGCTGCCAGATGAACGAGTACGATTCCAGCCGCATGCTGGACGCTCTCGCAGCTGCTGGTGGAGCGGAAGCCGCGTCCACGCCAGAAGAAGCGACCATTCTGCTGCTCAACACCTGTTCGATCCGTGAAAAAGCCCAGGAGAAAGTGTTCTCCCAGTTGGGTCGTTGGA
>JBFKKS010000300.1:0-2618 GCA_041630955.1 Nevskiales bacterium | reverse complement strand
TCGTACTATTATAGGCACGTCGGATCGTTTCATCCGTCGTGTAAAAACCCTGTAAATGGCCTTCGCCATTAGGAGGTCCCATGAAGACCAATGAGTACAAAGCAGCTTATCCCCGTTATAGTACGACCGGACGTACTTATTCTGCCGAAGCGGGTAAGTCTTATACTTTCCGTAGAAGGCGTTCGCACAAGGCGGCGACGCGCGTGGAGTTTGACGAGATACCTGTGATACTGCTGCCGGAAACGGGCTACCGCCTGACGGCAGAGGAGATCCAGGCCGACCTGTCGTATGGTCGGGATTGAGCCAAGAGGGAATTGAATGAGCAAGGGAGCAGCAACCTGCGACCGTATTCTTGAGCAGGCCGTGGAAATGTCCAGTGAAGTGGGGCTTGATGGCGTGACGATTGGCGAGCTGGCCAAGCGTTTGAAGATGTCAAAAAGCGGGCTTTACGCACATTTTGACTCCAAGGAGGCCCTGCAGTGCAGCGCACTGGATACGGCAGCGGCAAGGTTCATTGCCGTCGTTGTGACGCCCATGCTCAAGAAGCCACGTGGCTTGCCACGCGTTGAGGCTCTCTATAAAAACTGGCTGCGCTGGACGACGGAGGAATTCCGCGGCGGTTGCCTGTTCATGGCGGCCGCCATGGAATTCGACGACCGTCCCGGCGCAGTCAGGAACCGCTTGCTTCAGCACCAGCGCGACATGATGGACATGATCGCAAGGGCTGCCAGCATAGCCGTCAAGGAAGGGCATTTTGCCGCGAGTCTTGATCCGGAGCAGTTCGCCTATGACTTCTGGGGGCTGCTAATGGCCTACCACCATTACTGCCGACTGCTTAATTGCCCGCAAGCCCGCCAGCGTGCAGATCACTCATTCAAACAACTGATCGAACGATCACGACCTGCCCAAACCGCAGCCTGAGCGAACTAAAACTTGAGCCGGCCTGCTACCGCAGCGGAGATCCCTGGAAACAGCGTGTTATTCACGCCAAAGGCGACTGCATAGCTGGGTGCAATACGTGCCGGTCGCTTACGAACCGCCTTGACGATCCATCCACCGGCCTGTTCCGGTGTCATGCCCGGCATCTTGTTGTAGTGGTCTGTGGGTGAACTCATGGGTGTGTGTACAAGCGGATAGTGGATTCCGGTGAAAGCCACTCCCTTGGGGCGCAGTTCTGCATCCATGCCCTGGGCAGCCGCACCCAGCGCCGATTTGCTCGCGCTGTAGGCGGTGAAATAGGCAGCCGGCATCAGGGTGCCCCAGGTCAGCACGTTGACGATATGCCCATCCCCCTCTTTCAGCATGCCAGGCAGTACATGGCTGATGAGTCGCAGTGGTGCAAAATAATTGATCTGCATGCAGCGCTCGTAATCATGGAAGCGTTCAAGGGATTTGGTTGCCGAGCGCCGGATTGAGCGGCCCGCGTTATTCACCAGTACGTCGATCTTGCCGTGTTCGCTGAGAATATCGCCCAGCGCCTGGTCGATATTGCCGAGATCGCTCAGGTCGATGGGGTGAACGTGTGCCTTGCCACCCCTGGCGGCGATTTCATCACGAACCTTTTCGAGCTCCTCTGCGCGGCGCGCCATCAGAAAAACCTCGGCACCTTGTTCGCCGAGTTGCAACGCGGCCGCACGACCGATGCCACTTGAGGAACCGGTTATGATAATTTTCTTGCCGCGTATTGAATGCTTGCTCATGTCAGAACTCAAAGATGGTTGGATTGCTTTGAGTTTAACGGTTTGCATTGCAAGGGTGTATGACATGGATCAGCATCGTTACCGGTCAAGCCTTGAGATCCTTAAAAAGGATTGACAGGTGGGACCATGCAGTGAAACTGGATGGTAATGTAGCGAATCTGAAGTGCGTAAGAGCAGTTTGAAGCAACAAAACCATGGATAATGCAGCCGTTTATTTGCCAGGGAGTTGGCCGTGTTGAACAGGATCGGAACAGCAATATTGGGCCTGATGGTTATAGCCGCCTTGTGGTTGGGTTTTCAGGCTTGGCGGGAAAGCGGAACAACGCCCACCATTCAGCATACCGAACAGCCGAATGGTTCCCGTAGCAGTGATACCGGGGTTAGGCCACGAACCCCGTCGGCGAGAGACGCAGAATCGCAGCAGGCACAGCCTGTTGCACCCCCGCCCCGTCGCCTGGTTGGCGTTATTGCCAAGGGGCAGCAGTATTCGCACGCCGTTATCGCAGATGCCAATACGCAGGCTCAGGCCATGTATCAGGTTGGTGACGCTGTGGCACCTGATAATGCACAGCTGGTATCGATTCAGGCCGATCATGTGGTTCTGAATGGCCCGCAGTATGGGCGTATCGAGCTACATCTACAGTCAGGCGATGAAGACGATTTCGATGATGACTCAGGTACAGCCTTGCCTGAGTACCCGGAAGACTCTGAAATCGATCGTCAGCTGGAAGAAGCTTTCGGGCCGGACCCCTATCTACCCTGTGAACGCTATACAAGCGGTGCGGAGGAGGAGGCCTGCCTGAAACGGATCGATGCAGAAATCGACCGGCGTATTGAAGCCTGTGACGATGTAGATGATAAAGAAGAGTACAGGCAATGCCTGGATCGCGCACAGGCCTTGCAATAGATATCGGTGCT
>JBFKKS010000299.1:0-2678 GCA_041630955.1 Nevskiales bacterium | reverse complement strand
TTGAGCCCATCGCGCACATCCGGCAGTGCACGACCAACGATTACGCTCATGGCGTAATCGAGATAGGAGCGCCGCATCTCGTCTTCGAGATTAATCGGCAATATCTCTTTAGCGATCTCAGCCATCTGGCAGGATTCTCGGTTTGATTATTCGGTTGTAAGCGGCATCCTCCACAGACCCGCCGCCACCCCAGGTCATATGCAAGTCAGGCTCCAAAGTTAACCTTGACTCTTGGCCCATATTGGCCCGGGATTAAAGCGCGAAATGATAGCACAGTAGCCGCCCGGATTGGGCCTGTGGCAGCGCCGTAAATCATGTAATGGCGCTGTTTTTTTGTCTTCTATTAACCAACGACACAATACACGCCTTATCAGGCCATCAAAGCAGTCATTTTTTCTGTATTCGGTTGCATGACAACACCACGTTCTGTCACCAGCACATCCACCAGTTCTGCCGGCGTGACGTCAAAGACCGGGTTGTAGGCACGGGCGCCTTCGGGCGCCCCGATGAGCAGTTCTTCCTCGCTGCGCTGCTCAATGGGGATGACATCACCGCTTGGCATCTGCATATCAATTGTCCCTGAGGGCGCGACGACCATAAAGCGCAGCCGGTGATGCCTTGCCAGCACCGCCAACGCATAGGTGCCAATCTTGTTTGCCACATCACCATTTGACGCAATGCGGTCTGCTCCCACGATTACCCAGTCGATATGCCCCGTACGCATCAGACTCGCTGCTGCTGAGTCAGCGATCAAGCGCGCCGCAATGCCCTCCTTGATCAACTCCCATGCGGTCAAACGTGCGCCCTGCATCCATGGACGCGTTTCGCCGGCATAGACCTCGCGAAGGCGGCCATCACGATTGGCGCTGCGAATCACGCCCAGAGCTGTGCCGTAACCCCCCGTGGCCAGCGCACCAGTATTGCAATGGGTGAGAACACCGACAGGCGTGTCAAACAATGCCGCCCCCAGATCTCCCATCCGCCGATTCTGTCTCAGGTCTTCGGCATGAATAGCTTCAGCCTCGACAAGCAAAGCCGCTGGTGATTGCTCAACGCCCTGCATACGTGCCAGGGCCCAATGCAAATTGACCGCGGTTGGTCTGGAGCTGGCCAGACTCGTATAGGCCCCGTCCAGATCACGACCCGCCTGTGCGTCCAGCACCAGTCCATAGGCCGCCGCTATGCCAATCGCCGGCGCGCCACGGACAACCATGTCGCGTATGGCCCTGCTGACTTCCTCGGCACTATCGGGTTCCTGCCACAGTTCCCGGGCAGGCAAATGGCGCTGGTCAAGCAGGCGCAGCTGTCCGTCGCGCCATTCAATCGCAGAGATGCCGTTTTGACTGGTTAAACTTTGCTGCTGGGTCATGGGCCTGCTGGTATAGTTGCGACGCGTAAATGACGTCCTGACGCGCTCAGACGAAAGCGCATTATTCCAGATTCCCGGCTCTCGAAGCAGACAAACTTACGAATACCATGGCCCAAGCAGAAACATTGATCCATGCTCGCTGGTTGATCCCCATTGAGCCGGATGCCCGCACCGTACTGGAGAATCACAGCGTTGCACTGGATGGTGGACGCATAACGGCCATCCTGCCAACTGACCGTGCGCGCGGCGCTATTGAGGCCAAGGAAGTCGTTGAACTGTCCCATCATGCGCTGATTCCCGGACTCGTCAACGCCCATACACATGCGGCAATGACGCTCATGCGCGGGCTGGCAGATGATCTGCCTCTCATGGACTGGTTGCAAAACCATATCTGGCCGGCCGAGTCGAAATTCGTGAACCCGGAATTTGTAGTCGATGGTGTCAGGCTCGCCATTATCGAAATGCTGCGCTCAGGCACCACCTGCCTCAACGACATGTATTTTTATCCGGATGTCGCGGCCCAGGTCGTGGCCGAGTCCGGTATTCGGGCCAGTATCGGGATGATCCTGCTCGACTTCCCGACCCAGTGGGCCGAGAACGCGGACGAGTATCTACACAAGGGCCTGCAAGTACGCGATGCCTGGAAGGGACATAGTCTGGTCTCAACCGCATTCGCACCGCATGCGCCCTATACCGTCAGTGACGAGCCACTGCGCAAGGTTAGGGTGGTGGCCGATGAAATGGACGTGCCGGTACAAATGCATGTCCACGAAACTGCACAGGAAGTCAGCGAGGCAATTAACAACACCGGCCAGCGCCCCCTGGCACGCTTGCATGGACTTGGCTTGCTCACGCCCAATCTCGCGGCTGTGCACATGACGCAATTAACCGATCAAGAAATCGAGCTCTGCGCGACCACAGGTGTGAGTGTGGTGCATTGCCCCCAATCGAATCTGAAGCTTGCGAGTGGCCTTTGCCCGGTAGCCAGGCTGCTTGATGCAGGCGTGAATGTCGCGCTCGGTACCGATGGCGCAGCCAGCAACAACGATCTGGACATGTTCGGCGAAATGCAAAGTGCCGCGTTGCTCGCCAAGACGGTCGCTGATGATGCCAGCGCATTGCCAGCACACCAGGCCCTGCACATGGCGACACTGGCGGGCGCAAAGGCCCTTGGCAAGGAGGACCAGATTGGCTCTATCAAGCAGGGCAAATGGGCTGACCTGGCGGCCATAAATCTTGATACACCAGAGACGCGCCCAATCACTCACGTTATTTCACAACTGGTTTATGCTGCTGGCCGTGAGCAGGT
>JBFKKS010000298.1:0-2697 GCA_041630955.1 Nevskiales bacterium | reverse complement strand
CAGTTGGGTCGTTGGAAACATCTAAAAGCTCAAAAACCTGATCTTATTATTGGCGTGGGCGGCTGTGTGGCCAGCCAGGAAGGCGAGGCCATACGTGAACGTGCACCCTACGTTGATTTGGTGTTCGGTCCACAAACCCTGCATCGCTTGCCGAACATGGTGGCTGATCTGCGCAGCAAGGGTAAGTCACTTGTCGATATAAGCTTCCCCGAGATCGAGAAGTTTGACCGCCTGCCCGAGCCTCGTGCGGAGGGCCCGACCGCCTATGTATCCGTGATGGAAGGCTGCAGTAAGTACTGCACCTTCTGTGTCGTGCCCTATACACGTGGCGAAGAAATCAGTCGCCCACTGGATGACGTACTGCTGGAAGTGGCGCAACTCGCGCAGGCCGGTGTGCGCGAGATCACCTTGCTTGGGCAGAACGTGAATGGTTACCGCGGCAAGACCGAAGATGCTGCAGAAGCGGACCTGGCTCTGCTGATTCGCTACGTGGCGCAGATTGAGGGTATCGAGCGCATTCGCTTTACTACTTCGCACCCACTGGAGTTCTCAGACAACCTCATTGAGGCTTTTGCAGAAATACCCAAGCTGGCCAATTACCTGCACCTGCCTGTGCAGTCCGGCTCGGATCGTATCCTGATGCAAATGAAGCGTGGTCATACTGTCCTGGAATACAAGAGCAAGATTCGTCGGTTGCGGGCAGCGCGTCCGGATATCAGCCTGTCATCGGATTTTATCGTTGGTTTCCCGGGTGAAACAGATGCCGACTTTGAGGCCACCATGCAGTTGATTGAGGAAGTGCGCTTTGATCAGGCCTTCAGTTTCATCTATAGCGCCCGACCGGGTACCCCGGCAGCCGGCCTGCCGGATGAAGTGTCACTGGCAGTAAAACAGCAGCGGCTGGCACGCCTGCAAGCCCGTATTCTCGAATTCGGTGCACAGTACAACCAGTCACTGGTGGGCACGCGTCAGCGCTTGCTCGTTGAGCGGCCCGCCAAGAAGGGCAATCAGATGGCTGGGCGGACCTCTGGCAATCGCTGGGTCAATTTCGATGGCCACCCGCGCCTGATAGGTCATTTCGTGGATGTGCAAATCAGCGAAGCACTGCCAAATTCGCTGCGCGGCCGTATCGTTGATGTGTCGATCGACACCAACCAGTCGGCGGCTTGAAGGACATCGAGCACTTACTTGGATAGCTTGCAAACCAGTGCCGATCTGGATCTTTCACCGGCCGATAACGAGCGCCTTGCCAACCTTTGTGGCCCATTGGACGAACACTTGCGGCTGGTTGAGCGGCAACTGGCCGTTGAAATTCATAATCGCGGGGCTTTCTTCCAGATTCAGGGCAGGGAAGACGCCGTGCGTCAGGCCAAGCGCGTGATAGAGCAACTCTATCAGGCCACGTCAGAAAAGCCGCTGACTGCCAGGACGGTGCAACTGATTCTTCAGGAGCAGCCTCTGCCGCCGGTTGACGAGCCTGGCCAGGGCAGCGAGGTGGTGATCCGTATACGGCATGGCGTCATACGGGCCCGTAGTGCCCACCAGCAGCAATATCTCAAACAGATTCAGGCCCATGACCTCAATTTCGGTATTGGTCCGGCCGGCACTGGCAAGACGTATCTGGCAGTTGCCAGTGCTGTACAGGCCCTCGAACGTGAAGAAGTTCAGCGTCTGGTGTTGGTGAGACCGGCTGTTGAAGCAGGTGAAAAGCTTGGCTTCCTGCCGGGCGACATGGCGCAGAAAATCGATCCTTACCTGCGGCCGTTGTATGACGCGCTCTACGAAATGCTCGGGTTTGAGAAAGTGGCGCGCCTGATTGAGCGTCATGTGATTGAAGTGGCGCCACTAGCCTTCATGCGCGGTCGTACACTGAATGATTCCTTCATCATCCTTGATGAGGCACAGAACACCACCATTGAGCAGATGAAGATGTTCCTGACCCGCATAGGTTTTGGCTCAACCGCAGTGGTGACAGGCGACGTTACCCAAGTGGATTTGCCGCGACATGAGCAATCGGGCTTGCGACACTGTGAACTGGTTCTGCGAGGAGTACCCGAAATCGGGTTCACCTGGTTTGACAACCGAGACGTGGTGCGCCATCCACTGGTGCAGCGCATCGTAAAAGCTTATGAAGCCTATGAGGATGGTGGCAAGGAATGAGCGCCAACCTCGTACTGCAGCGTGAATCAACCACTAGCAACCAGCCCACTGACAGCGATTTTCAATCATGGGTGGAGACAACCCTGGAAAAATCCGACGCCGCTGGGGAAGTGGTTATTCGTATAGTCGACGAAGTTGAGAGCGCCGCACTCAATGATCAGTATCGTGGCAAGGCAGGACCCACAAATGTATTGTCTTTTGCCAGCGAACTGTTGGCGGAAATGCCGCTTGAGTTGGCCGCCGAATTGGCAGCAGAGTCGGGCGGCAGGCCAGTGGGTGATTTGATTATTTGTGCCCCAGTCGTAGAGCGAGAGGCGGCTGAACAGGGCAAATTACCGCAGGCGCACTGGGCGCATATGGTGGTGCACGGTGTATTACACCTGTTGGGACATGACCATCAGCTTCCGGATGAGGCGCAGCGTATGGAGACGCTGGAGATTGAAATTCTGCAGAAAATGGGATATCCAGACCCTTACCAAGTTACTAATTAACTATGCCAAACGAAAAAGATTCATCGGAACCGGGCACTAGCCAGGT
>JBFKKS010000297.1:0-2729 GCA_041630955.1 Nevskiales bacterium | reverse complement strand
CCGGCCTTGCGCGCCATATCCGCAGCCCGTTTGGCCTCATCACCATCGTGGATCCGCCCCAGCTTCTGCAACAGCTGATTGTCGAAGCTCTGCACACCTATCGAGAGCCGGTTCACGCCGGCTGCCCGATAGCCGGCGAAGCGTGCCTGCTCGGCCGTGCCGGGGTTGGCCTCCAGGGTGATCTCGCAGTCCCTGCTGAGCCCGATGCGTTCTTCAGCAGCTTCGATGATGTGGCCAATGGAGCCTGCCGAGAACAGGCTGGGCGTGCCGCCACCGAAAAAAATGCTCTGAATCGTCCGGCCCTCGACAAGCGGGGCCTCAAAGGCCAGATCGGCGAGCAGCGCCTGCACGTAGCGGGCTTCATCCATGCCGCCTTCGACCGGGTGCGAATTGAAATCGCAATAGGGGCATTTACGCACACACCATGGAATGTGGATGTAAAGGCTTAAGGGGATATCGGTGCGGGGCATGGGCTAGCCCCGCAGGGCGTCCAGACGACTCTTGAGCAAACGCATGGCGCGTCCGCGATGGCTGATTTCGTTTTTCACCTCGCGCGGCAACTCGGCTGATGTCTGGTTGCGTTCCGGTATCAGGAACAGGGGGTCATAGCCAAAACCACCGCTACCGCGAGGGGCGTCGAGGATGCGACCCTCCCAGAAGCCCTCACAGATGATAGGCGTCGGGTCCTGCGGATGCCGCAGGAAGACCACCGTGCATACGAAGCGCGCCAGTCGTTCCCCGGCGCTCAGGCCCGCGAGGTTGGTCAGCAGTTCTTGATTGTTTTCGTCATCGGTAGCCGAGGGACCCGCGTAGCGGGCGGAGTAGATGCCGGGTGCACCGTCTAGCGCTGCCACTTCCAGTCCGGAGTCGTCGGCAATGGCCGGCAGCCCGGTATGAATGGCCGCGTTGCGGGCTTTAATCAGCGCATTCTCTACAAAGCTGAGGCCGGTTTCCTCTGCCTCGGGCACATTGAATTCCGATTGTGCGAGTACTTCGATACCCATCGGCGCGAGCATGGCCTGCAATTCGGCCAGTTTGCCCGCGTTGCCGGTGGCCAGCACGATCCGATCAGGCAGGCTCATACTAGTCAGCCAGGGCCTCGAGTTGCAGGCGCATGATGTCAGTAATGCCGGCCTCGGCCATATCAAGCATGCTGTTCATCTCGTCGCGTCGAAAGGCCTGTGCCTCTGCAGTGCCCTGAATTTCGATAAAGGCATTGCCCTCGTTCATCACCACGTTCATGTCGGTCTCCGCCGTGGAGTCTTCTGCATAGTCCAGGTCCAGCACGGCTTGTCCCTTGAAAACCCCAACGGATACGGCCGCGATCTGACCATGAATCGGGTCAGCCTTGATGATTTTTTCAGACCGGGCTTTGCGCATTGCATCGACGAGTGCCACATAACCGCCGCTGATGGCCGCCGTGCGGGTGCCGCCGTCGGCCTGCAGCACGTCGCAGTCAATGGTCACGGTAAGACCGTCGATGGCCTCCATATTGACCACGGCGCGTAATGAGCGACCTATCAGACGCTGAATTTCCTGCGTGCGACCGCCTTGTTTACCAGCCGTGGCTTCGCGTCGGTTGCGGGTGTTGGTAGCGCCGGGGAGCATGCCGTACTCGGCGGTCACCCAGCCCTGGCCCGCATTACGCAACCAGGGCGGTACGCGTTCTTCAACACTGGCGGTGCACAGCACTCGAGTATCACCGAAGCTGACCAGTACAGAACCGGCGGCGTGGCGGGTATAGCCACGTTGAAAGGAGATATCGCGTAGTTGGTCGGCGGCGCGGCCGCTGGGTCGTGGATTCAAGGGGCAGATCCGCTGGAAGAAAGGGCGCACATTATAGCGCGTGGCCATTGATCCTCAGGCACACGCCCATTCTCAGGGCCGAAACGTTAAGATAGCCGGTCAATTATTGGACAAATTGCTTGGAGCAGAGCTCATGTTGCGCAGTATGACTGGCTACGGCCGTGCCGCCGCCGAAGGTGAGTGGCAGGAACTTTCATGGGAGTTGCGCTCCGTCAATCACCGCTATCTGGACCTGAGCCTTTATTTGCCGGAGGATTTTCGCGCGCTGGAGTCCGATGTGCGGGCCCGGCTGGGTGCCCGACTGGCACGCGGCAAGCTCACCGCTCAACTGCGATTCGTGCCCACCCTGGCAGGCGCGGGCCTGCAGCCGGATGCGGCGCAACTGGCTGCCCTGGGCGAGGCACTGGCCGAGGTCGAGCGGCTTATCCCCGGATTGACACGCCCGGATCCTTTGCAGCTACTTAAATGGCCCGGGGTGCTCGCAGAGCAAACCCTGGACAGGGATGCCCTTAAACAACCGATTATGAATACTCTGGATGAGGCCATTGATGCCATGCTGGCAGCGCGCCGCAGTGAGGGTGAACGCCTGGGAGAAATCATTGCCGCACGCTGCGACACGATGGCGGCCGGTGTGGCCCAGGTGCGTGAACAGCTGCCCGAAGTCAGCGCTGAATGGCGTGCGCGGCTTGAAAAGCGTGTCGCCGAACTGGCCGGATCAGAAGCCGTACAGGTCGACCCGGCACGTCTGGAGCAGGAACTGCTGATTATTGCCCAGCGCCAGGATATAGACGAAGAACTGGATCGGCTGGACGGGCATATCGCCGAGGTGCGAGATACCCTTAAGCGCAAGGAGCCAATTGGCCGGCGGTTGGATTTTCTGATGCAGGAACTCAACCGAGAGGCCAATACCCTCACGTCCAAAT
>JBFKKS010000296.1:0-2766 GCA_041630955.1 Nevskiales bacterium | reverse complement strand
TAAATGGCTACGGACTCGAAATTGATACCGACGGGGTGGTTGGCTGCATACAGAAAGGCGTGAATGTCATCCAGGCCGACCTTGATGCCGGTCTCGATCAGTTCCAGTCCAACAGTTTCGATTACGTTCTCATGACCGAGGCCCTGCAGGTAGTACAGCGTCCTGACCTGTTGCTGGAAGAAATGCTGCGTATCGGTAAACGGGGAATTGTCACCTTCCCCAACTTCGGGCACTGGCGTTGTCGGCTGTCACTGATGCTCGGTGGGCGTATGCCGGTCTCCCATTCCTTGCCCAACCAGTGGTACGACACGCCCAATATCCACCTGTGCACCGTGCGGGACTTTGAACGGCTGTGCGCCAGCAAAGGCATTACTCTGCGCCAGCGTAGTGTTGTGGATCATCATCACCGTTCGACGTTGGGAGCACGCCTGTGGCCCAACCTGATGGGACAAGTCGCGCTGTACGAACTGTCCATGTGATTGGCCCCTCGCATGCATTATTGCTTGGTCTGACGCTGACAGTTTCGCTATACTTCGCGGCCTTCACGGGCCGCAAGAGCCCAGGCCAAGCCAAAACAGCCCGTCCCAAAGCCTGACAAAGAGATTTAGCCGGAATAGCTCAGTTGGTAGAGCAACTGATTCGTAATCAGTAGGTCGGAGGTTCGACTCCTCTTTCCGGCACCATACAAAAAATTAAGCGCCCGCGGGGCGCTTTTTTTGTAGGGTGCCGCTTTACCCACCCCCAAAAGCGACCATTTATCCGGAATTTGCTACCGTTCGTCGCTGGGCTCGTAGAATTTACAATGGATTTCACTATGCTTGATTTACGGAATAAAAAAAGAGAGCAAGGATTGAACTCGACACGACCTAGGGGCTTCACCCTCATTGAGCTGATGATCACGCTGGCGGTGGCTGCAATAGTATTTGCTATTGCATTACCGGCCTTCGATGACTTTGTGCGGAACAACCGCAGGGCCGGTGCCGTCAACGAGTTCATTGCTGCCGCGAACCTCGCCCGATCTGAAGCACTGAGACGTGCCAGTCGCATGACATTGTGTCGCACCAATGACCCGACTAATGCCTCACCCACCTGTGGCGCGGGTGGCAGCGGCGTGGGCTGGGAAGATGGCTGGATCATCTTCAATGACAGAAACGCGAATCCGGGCGACACAGTGAATGTAAGGGACGCGGGTGAAGAGATCATCAAGGTCTCACAAGCACTGGGAGGCGATATCAGCATTCGTGGCAACAGCCCTGTCGCAACCCATTTCGGCTTTCGCGCCAGTGGCGAATATTCGGGCAATAACTTTGGCGGTTCATGGGTATTCTGCGATTCACGGGGCTACGACATCCAGCATGTCCGCGAGCTGACCATCAATCGACAGGGGCGTTTACGCATCAAAAACCTGCTTCCCCCCATTAATGAAACGGGACTTGGCACATGTACGCCTTAAAAGTAATGGCCCGCGATCAACAGAAAGGCTTCAGCTTGCTGGAAGTCCTGATAGGCATAGTCGTTGTTTCGATTGGCCTGCTGACGGTTGCAGCGCTACAGGTTGTAACCAAGAAAGCCAATTACGAGGCGGTTCAGCGCACCACGGCCAGCTTGTTGGGCTATGACCTGGCAGAGCGCATGCGGGCCAACCGTGAAAGCCTGGGCAGTTACCTGGTACCTACGACAAGCCCCCTGGGCGGTGGATCAATCGGCTCAGAGCCCACCCCGAACTGCACGACTGGAAACACCTGCACCCCGGGACAACTGGCCGCACATGACCTGTGGGAGTGGGAACAGGCTCTTGATGGGGCCACCGAGGTTGCCTCGATAGCGGGCGTCAGCACCCAGACCGGCGGCATCGTACAACCCGCTGCATGTATAGAAGGGCCGCCGGGGGGCGGCACCGGGCTGTATACCATCGCCATCGCCTGGCGTGGCACGTCTCCCTTGACCAACTCCTCCACGCATTCCTGTGGGCAGGGGTCTGGAAACTATGGCGCCAATGACGAATACCGGCGAGTGCTCGTCTACCGAATCTTTATTTCCTAAACGTGGCTCATACATGAACACATCGTCGAGATTTTCAGCAGGAAAACAGTCAGGCTTCACTCTGACGGAGCTCATGATCGCCATGGTGCTCGGGCTGCTGGTTGCCGGTGCGGCAGGCATCATTTTCCTTCAGGCCAAGCGCAGCTACGTGGAAAATGAACAGGTATCCAGAATCCAGGAAAATGGTCGCTATGCCCTCAAGGCACTGGTTCGTGATATCAGTATGGCCGGCTTTCTCGGTGAACACCTGAACCGGGGTACGATCGATATCGACGATGACCTGGCCACCATTGATGACGAATGTGGCCCAACCGGCTGGTATACCGACCTGACCGCGATGCTGCAATTGGAAGACGGCCCAACGGGCGATGTGGTGACGGAGTTTCCATGCATCACAAGCAGTAATTACCGCCAGGCCGGATGGGTCGGCGATGCAGACACCGATGCCATTGCCATCAAGCGTGTTGCCGACGCATACGACCTGCGCATCGTAACCAATACAACCACTGACTGTGACCCGGATGCGACTTGTTGCGTTACGGCCCCAGCGGGATCTTGCAACATCGACAGCGACAACCTGTACCTGCAAACCAATAATGTCGATGGCCTTATCTACGACGACGCCATTTCCGCCAGTTCCATCACCAATGGGGAACAGCCACCACTGCCAAGGGAAGACTGGAAACTGTTGCACCGGGTGTACTTTATTCGCCCCTGGTCCAT
>JBFKKS010000295.1:0-2782 GCA_041630955.1 Nevskiales bacterium | reverse complement strand
CTGCTGACACGCAGCAAACCACTGCTTTGCCAGAGCTGTCACTCGCAGGCTGATCATCCGAGTATTGCCTATACCCCGGATGGCCTGCCCAGCGGCACGCCGAATGCCTTCCTGCTGATGAACAGTTGCAGTAACTGCCATTCACAGGTGCATGGTTCCAACCATCCCTCTGGCGCCAAGTTGATGAGGTAGCGGCATGCATCGACTCGCGTTTCCAATCCTGTTGTTTGCCCTGGGGCTGAACGCGAATTCTGTTTTCGCAGATGAACACAAGCCCGATGAGTCCGATGCTCCGGAATGCCGTTTCTGCCCGGATACCGCGGGACGCGAAGGGCGAATCGAACTCGGCTTTGGCAAGGTTTCCGACGTGAATCCTGATTTTGCCGATGGCTGGGGTTTCGGCGACAGGGATAATTTCCTGATCGGCAACGGTGAATACTATTACCGCGATGATGACACCGGTTATGTCGAGCTGGTTCTGCGGGATCTCGGGCTGGATAGCCGCAAACTCGCTCTGGAGGCTGGCCAGCAGGGCCACTTTGAAATCAGCCTTGACTACGATGAACTGTCACACCGCAGCCTGGATTCGGCCGTCAGTGTCTACCGCAATCCCGGCAACAGCCGACTACGACTGCCCGCCGGCTGGGTCGATGGTGATTCCACCCAGACCATGCCGCAACTGGCCAGCAGCCTGCGACGGGTCGATATTGGCCATGCTCGCGAACGCCTGGGCCTAGGCGCGCGGTATCTGCCATCCCGTCACTGGTCGTGGGATGTTCAAGTCCGGCAGGAGCGTCAATCAGGTACCGGGGTGATGGCCGGTAGCTTTATTACTCAGTCGACGCTCCTGCCGGCTCCCATTGACCGGGTCACGGACGAGATCGAGTCCCGTCTCAGTTACCAGGGCACTGAGTGGCAAACCCGTCTTGCCTACTATGGCTCCTTCTTCCGCAACCAGGATCGTGCACTGGTGTGGGACAACCCCTATACGCCGTTAAGCCCGGGTGCGGACCAGGGCCGCAGTTCGCTGGCACCCGACAACCAGTTTCACCAGCTGATGTTGTCGACGCACTTTCAACCCACTGCCCGCCTCGGCCTGTCCGCTTCGCTGGCCAGTGGTCGCATGGAACAGGATGAAGATTTTGTCGCAGCCACCATTAATCCCAACCTGACCACAGCCTTGCCCAGGCAGTCCCTGGAAGGCCGCATCGATACCCTGACCGCCAACCTCAAGCTGTTCTACAAGCCCTCCGCCCCCCTGAGACTAAGCGCCGAATACCTGTTCAATGAGCGTGATAACGAAACACCGGTGGACGACTGGCAACAGGTCGTGACCGATGTATTCAGCGGCGCCCTGCGCAGCAATCTGCCCTACTCCTTTGAACAACAGCGCTTTCGCCTGGGTGCCGACTGGCGCCTGAACCGCCAGCAGCGTTTGTCAGCGGGCATTGAGCAGGATGAACGGAAGCGCCAGAACCAGGCAGTGGAAAAGACCGACGAACAAACCCTGTGGCTGAAATGGCGCCTGCGGGCCGGCCGTCTTGGCGACCTGTACCTGCGACTGGCCACCAGCAGCCGTGATGGCAGCCAGTTCGAGAACGTCTCGGCCATCTCACCACCCGAGAATCCACGCATGCGCCAGTTTCACCTGGCCGATCGTGAACGTGACGAGGCGCGCCTGCAATACGATTACAGCCCAGCCGAAAGAGTGCAGCTGGGCCTGGGCCTGAGCTACGCAGACGACAGCTATGCCAACTCGCCGATCGGGCTGCAGTCGGGCCAGCAACTGGAGCTGAATGGCAGCCTCGCCTGGCAACCAGCCGAGCACTGGCATACCCACCTGTTCCTGAGCCAGGCGCGCATCGATTCGAGCATCGACAATCG
This sequence comes from Nevskiales bacterium, assembly GCA_041630955.1. GTDB lineage: Bacteria > Pseudomonadota > Gammaproteobacteria > Nevskiales > CAJXLF01 > JBFKKS01. The sequence continues at coordinate 898 of JBFKKS010000295.1, read as the reverse complement.
CGAGGCGCTGGCCACGGCCGACTGGCAGGCAGATACCGAGGACCGCATCAACAGCTTCGGTGTGGGTGTTGCGCGCCGGCAGATAAAGGGCAAGCTCGACCTGTCACTGGATTACAGCCGCAACCGGGCCAATGGGGACGTGAAGGTGATAACCGGCGCGCCGAATCCCGACTTTCCCGCGCTGTCGAGCGATCTGGATGTGCTGCGCGCCAGGGCCAGCTATCAATGGCGACCCGACTGGACCCTGCATGTGAACTACTGGTACGAGCACCTGCAGTCGCGTAACTGGGCTTTGGATGGTGTATCAGTCCTTACGCTGCCCAATGTTCTGCACATGGATCAGTCATCCCCTGACTATCGCGTGCATGTCATCACACTTTCCACCGAATACCGTTTCTAGAGGTAGATACACGTGCACACAGCCGCCAGAGGTACGGAGCCAAAGGCAAAAGCCGGCAGGCTCTCCAGCTATCTGCTGGCCACTCGCCCCATGTTCTTCACGGCCACGCTGCTGCCGGTGATACTGGGCACAGCCTGGGGTGCAACCCAAACCGGCAACCTGAACCTGATCAGTTTTCTGCTGGCCATGCTGACGATCGTATGCGTACACGCCTGTATCAACGTGGTGAATGACGTTTGCGACGACATCAACGGTACGGACCGCATCAACCGGCAGCATATCTCGCCCTATTCCGGCGGCTCTCGCTTCATTCAGGAGTCCATACTTAGCCGTGCCCAGATGCGCAACTGGGCCATCGTACTGGGCGTGATCGCCACGGCCCTGGGTAGCCTGCTGGTCTTACGTGAAGGAGGCGTGGTGCTGTGGCTCGGCATTGCCGGGCTTGGATTAGGGCTGCTCTACTCGATTCCTCCCGTTGCGCTGGTCAACCGTGGCCTG
>JBFKKS010000294.1:0-2808 GCA_041630955.1 Nevskiales bacterium | reverse complement strand
AGGCCTTCAAAATGGGCCAGCCGCTTGACCTTGGCATCCGATCCCCACCAGCACAGCATGGTTTCCACGATACCCTTGCCGGCCGAATGGAAGTGCGCTCTTACCAGTGCTGCACGCGCTTTTTCGTCCAACTCGGGAAAGGCGAGTTGCAGGTTCACTTCTACGACATGCCGGCGTGACTTGAGCAGCAGGTGGGTTAGGTTGCCAAGCCAATGCCCGACACGCATCTGCAGTGGATAGGGTAACTGGCTGATGAGCCAGCCTATGCCAAGCGCGAACCAGGTCGGCCAGTGTTTGGGCGCAAGCAAGTTTGGCTGGTTGTCGCTGGTTGTGGTCATGGCAGCGATTGTACGGCTGTGGGCATGGTCGACTCAAACAGTCGGGTGTCCCAGGTGATTGGATTACCGGGCTTTGTTCCGGCTTGGCAGGGCCGTATGATGCGCACTATCACAACAAGCAATCTGAATTCATTCCAAGCAAGAGAACTGTTCCAATCATGCTTAGCGTACCTGCCTTCAATAATAGCCATGTGCTTGTCGTCGGCGATGTCATGCTTGATCGCTACTGGCACGGCGATACGGGCCGCATCTCACCGGAAGCGCCGGTGCCGGTTGTGCGAATTAGAGGCATCGAGGAGCGCGTGGGTGGTGCCGCTAACGTCGCACTGAACCTCGCTGCATTGGATGCAAAAGCCTTGCTGCTGGGTGTGACGGGAAAGGATGAGCCGGCCAGCCGGCTGGCTGAACTCCTGGGCGACGCAAATGTGGATTGTCGCTTTGAGCAGAGCAGTAGCCACCCGACGATTACAAAATTGCGTGTGATCAGCCGTAACCAGCAATTGATTCGCCTCGACTTCGAAGAGCCACTCAACATGCTGGGCGCCTTCGATGCTGAGAGTTTTCTGGCCCGTTATCGTGAGGCACTGAATGAGGTCAAGGTGGTGGTGCTGTCGGATTATGCCAAGGGCACGCTGGCTGCGCCGCAGGATCTGATCCGCGTGGCAAGAGAGGAAGGGCGCGCGGTACTGGTCGATCCCAAGGGCCAGGATTTCAAACCCTACCGGGGGGCTACCCTGTTAACACCTAATCTCGCTGAATTCGAGGCCGTCGTAGGAGCCTGTGCCGATGAAGCCACACTGGTCGAACGCGCTGAGAATCTGCGCGCTGAATTAGAGCTTGATGCCTTGCTCGTGACGCGCAGTGAGCAGGGCATGACCCTGGTGCAGCCAAACGAGCCAGTCCTGCATTTGCCGACCGAAGCACTGGAAGTATTTGATGTAACCGGTGCGGGCGATACCGTCATCGCGTTACTGGGTGCAGGTATAGGTGCAGGCCTGTCGTTGGCACAGTCAGCGGCCCTCGCCAACCTGGGTGCCGGCGTGGTGGTCGGCAAGCTGGGCACGGCTACCGTCAGCCTGGCAGAACTGCGCCGTGCGGCGAGGACGCGCCATCAGGACGACCGCGGCATCATGGACGAGGACACCTTGCTGGAGCATATTCACGATGCGCATGCGCATGGAGAAACAGTGGTGATGACCAATGGGGTGTTCGATATTCTGCACCCCGGCCACGTGCGTTACCTTCAAGCTGCACGCGAGTTGGGAGACTGGTTAATCGTTGCCGTTAACGCCGACGAATCCGTGCGCCGTCTCAAGGGCAACAGCAGGCCGGTTAATCCGCTCGCGCATCGAATGGAAGTACTGGCTGGTCTGGCAGCTGTGGACTGGGTGATCCCCTTCTCGGAAGATACGCCCGCGAATCTCATCGCCAAGTTGCTACCAGACGTGCTGGTCAAGGGGGGCGACTACGTGGCACAGGAAATTGCCGGATACGACAGTGTGACGGCCAATGGCGGGCAGGTGAAGATCCTCGATTTTCACGCGGGCCACTCCACCACTTCGATTATCGAAACTGCTTCTCACAGCAAGGGCGAAGGGACGAAAGATGATTAGGTCGCAACGACCAGGATCGGCACGTTCAGACGTATAACGCTCTGATGCGGTTTTTCGAGCAACTCGTCTACAGCCTGGTCGTGTACCTGTTGCTGCCCGTTCTGTTTGGCTATTTTGCCTGGCGCAGTCTGCGGGAAGCTGACTACCGACGCGGCTGGCCAGAGCGCCTGGGCTTTATCGGCAGACATGAACCCGGTGCTATATGGCTGCATGCCGCATCAGTAGGGGAGGCCCAGGCCGCACTGCCGCTTGTCGAGAGACTATTGAAACGCTATCCAGAGCGTCGCGTGGTGATCACGAACTTTACACCTACTGGCGCTGCACTTATCAAGACCCGGCTGGGGCAGCAGGTTGAGCAGCTGTATTTACCGGTGGATACCCCGTTGGCAGTGGCGCGGTTTCTGAGACGTTTGCGACCGGCAATGGGCGTCATTGTTGAAACCGAACTGTGGCCTAATTTGTTGCTCGCCTGCGGTCGCCGGGGGCTACCGATGCTGTTGGCGAGCGCGACGCTGTCTGAGCGTTCTGCGCGTCGTTACCGACGTTTTCCTGGTCTGCATCTTATGCGTGCTGCAATGCAGGCATTTCAGGTCGTGGCCGTACAAAGCCGTGCTGACGCCGACCGTTTCGTGCAACTTGGCGTTTACGAAGGGCGCATCGAAGTGAGTGGCAATCTCAAGTTCGACCTGACCGTGCCCGATGATCTGGCCGGCAAGGCTGCCACCTTGAGACATGACTGGTCTGCATCCGCGCGGCCTCTATGGCTGGCAGCCAGTACTCATGAGGGCGAAGAGCAAATGGCTCTTGCCGCTTTTGATGCATTAAGGCCAGACCACCCGGGGCAGTTACTTGTTCTT
>JBFKKS010000293.1:0-2821 GCA_041630955.1 Nevskiales bacterium | reverse complement strand
GGCGGCGCTATCCCAGGAAGAATTTGATCAGCCGCATGATTTCTGCCCGCAGCGCTGGCAGGAAGAAAAGCGCCCGTTTGCCATTCGCCCACCCACCCCATTTGGCGGGGGACCACGCATGTGCCCCGGTCGCAGCCTGGCACAGATGGAAATCAAGTCGGTCACCAGCATGCTGGCGAAGAATTTCACGGTTGAGGCCATCAACGGGGATACCGTCGCCGAGCAACTCACCTTTACCCTCATGCCCGCCAAGCTGCGGGTGCGCTTCAGGCGCCGCGCCAGCTAACACAAGCCAGCAGCCTCGCCTGCCTGGTCGGGTATGTGGCCATCTGGGCCAACCAATCCTTCTCTTCTGCGATTCATCGACTATTCTTCATTGAAGGGGTCATAGAACCCCATTAATTAAGGGGAATACCAATGAGCGCACAGGACAACAAGGCCGTCGTGTCGGCAGCGTACAGTGCCTTTCAACGAGGTGATGTGGAAAGTCTACTTAACCTGCACACGCCCGATGCCTTATGGATCGACTACTCACCGGAAAGCTCGGATTTGCGTGGCGACTGGCAAGGCCGCAGTGGCATCGAGATGTACATCACCAACCTGGGCATGACCATGAACGTGACCAAGTTCGTCGTGCAGGAGTTATTGGCCGAAGGCGACACCGTGGTCAGCATCATCAATTTTGGCTTCACCGCCACCGGCAGCCATAAAGAGGAAGACGCCCGCCTGGTACAGGTTTTCAAATTGGCGAATGAAAAAATCGTCAAAATGGAAAGCTTTCCATCAGAGTCCGAGGAAGCCTTTCCCCACTGAATGAGCAGGCTGTTCTTTTTGAAAATGAATGCTAGGCTTGCGCTCTCAAAAGGAGATGGCCCGCATGATCACCCTTCACCACCTGGAAGAATCGCGTTCGACACGCACCCTGTGGCTGCTCGAAGAACTGGGCGTTAAGTACGAAATAAAACACTACAAACGCACAAAAGTCGGCCTCGCACCGCCCGAACTCAAGGCTGTGCATCCATTAGGAAAATCACCTGTGATCACCGACGGTGACCTGACCATCGCCGAGTCGGGTGCGATTACCGAATATCTGATCGATACCTACGGCAAGGGGCTATTCAAGCCGCTCCCCGGTTCGCCCGAGGCCATGTGTAATACCTACTGGATGCATTATGCCGAGGGCTCGCTCATGCCCTTCATGCTGCTGACCATCATCTTCAACCGTGTGGAACAGGCACCCTGGCTGGTGCGCCCTATTACCAAGGGCATATCCGGGCAGGTGAAAAAAGCCTTTATCAACCCCAATATCAAAACCCATCTTGGCTTCGTGGAAAGCGAGCTGGCTGACCGGGAATGGTTCTGTGGCGATACCCTTACCGGTGCCGACTTCCAGATGGTCATTCCCCTGAATGCCGCCAGAACCAATGGCTTTACCCGGGCACATCCGAACATCGAGGCCTACCTGGCTCGCGTCCATGCCCGACCTGCCTACAAGGCCGCGCTGCAGCGAGGCGCGTGATCAATCGGCGTTAAACCCGCCTTACAAACCGTCCAGCGGGCTGCGAACACCGGAAGCACCACGGCCCAGCACATGGGTATAAATCTGCGTGGTACGCACATCCTTGTGGCCCAGCAGTTCCTGAACCGTACGAATATCGCTGCCGCGTTCCAGTAAATGCGTCGCAAAGGAATGTCTGAAGGTATGACTGCTGGCCGGTTTGTTCACGCCGGAATCTCTGACCGCTTTCTTGACCGCCCGCTGTACCGTCTTGGAATAGGCATGGTGGCGGCGCAGCTCTCCGGTTTGCGGGTCGGCTGCAATACGATTCGCCGGAAACAGAAATTGCCAGCCCAGTTCACGTTCTGCACCCGGATACTTTCGCTGTAAGGCGTAGGGCAGATAGACCGACCCGTAGCCTTCGCGGCAGTCCTGTTTATGTAACTGCGCCACACGTTCTACCTGCTCACGCAGGACAGGCAAAAGGCTTTCAGGCAGCACAGTGCGCCGGTCCTTCTGGCCCTTGCCATCGCGCACCACGATCTGAAAAAGATCGAAGTCCACGTCCTTCACACGCAGGCGCAGAGACTCCATAAGCCGCAGGCCCGCGCCATACAGTAATCGCGCTATCAGGGCGTGCTGGCCGTTCAGCCGTGAGATCACGGCCCGGACCTCCGCCTGGGACAACACAACAGGAATGCGTGACGGGCGCCTGGCCCGAACCACATCATCAATCCAGGGAATCTCTATCTCCAGCACCTGCTGGTACAAAAACAGCAATGCGCTCAATGCCTGGTTCTGCGTAGAAGCCGACACATTACGCTCCACGGCAAGATAGCTCAGAAAAGCCTCCACATCCGCCTTGCCCATCTCCCTTGGATGACGCGACCGATGAAACCGGATGTACCAGCGGATCCAGTAGATATAGGCTTTTTCCGTACGACTGCTATAGTGCAAAGTACGCAACCGAGAACGAACAACATCAAAAAGTTTGGGGGCCCCTGCCATGACCTTTTCTCCATTTTTATTATTTCTACATAACGCTCTGCGTCGGTCTTTATTTTCAGGCACATACATGCGCTTTGTACGTGATATAGATCACAAATGAAGCGTTTTTATGTAGCGTTTTTTCTACCTACTTAGCGTTAGGTACCTATCCGTGATTCCAGACAACCGCATCCGGGAACTGCGCGACAAATATCTTGAACTAGTCAAACTCGAAGTCGAGGAATTTGGAGTCAGGCCCACGGAAGTCCGGCACCTCATAGGCCGTCTCGGAGAATTTGAATGTGCACTGAAGGTAGGTGGCAAGCTGGCGCACCG
>JBFKKS010000292.1:0-2840 GCA_041630955.1 Nevskiales bacterium | reverse complement strand
GGCGCGTTGCTGCCTTGTCGAGGTCGATCTGGTTATTGATGTCCAGCCCGAATGGCAGCGAGAACTCGTACAGCAGCAGATACTGGGCGGCGAGTTCACGATCATTCGGCAGGCGATACCAATCCGGATCATCGCCATGCATATTCTTGTTCAGGCGCTTGAATATGTCGCTGAATGTATACACATGCTGGACATTGGGCTGTGTGCGCAACCAGTCGGCGAATTCATCAAGCTTGGCCAGATACTCAGGATCGGCGATGCCGCCGGGCTCCCCTGAACCCACAGAGAACTCCATCGAGTTCATGCCGGCCAGGTGTGCACGGACATACTCGACATCCTTGCGAATCTCGGTGCGCTCGCTGAAGTATTCCGACCACACGTCGTAGAGTTCATTCTTCGATACGAATACGGCCGCCGTGATGATCAGCACCGATACAGCAGCCATCGACAGGTGCCGGTTGGCAATCACCCAGTTGGCCAGGTGCTCCATGGCGGTGACCTGCTCGCTATGCTCCTTGTTGGCACGCACCGGCAGGATCAGCATCATGGCCGGTAGCAAGGTAATCGACAGTATCCAGGCTGCCACGACACCGATCGCGACTACATTGCCCAGGTCCTGGAAAGGCGGAGATTCACTGAAGTTAAGCGCCAGGAAACCGATGGCCGTCGTCACACTGGTCAGAAATACTGCCTGGAAGTTGATGCGCAGACTTTCGACCATCGCTGCCTCACGGCTCTTGCCACGACGCATCTGCTGAAGAAATGTCACCAGCAAGTGCATGGAGTCGGCCACTGCCAGGGTCAGGATCATGGTCGGCGAGTTCGACATGGGCGGCGTGACGCCATAGCCAATCCAGCCGGCCATGCCGAGTGCGCAGACGATCGAGGTAATGATGATGAGCAAGGCGGTAAACGTGCCGCTGGCCGCCGTGACCAGGCTGCCACTGGCCAGCCACAGGTAGAAAGCGATACAGCCCAGCGCTATCAGCATGGCAATCGGCACGATATGCGTCAGGTCATACAGGGCCGATTCGGAAAACGCGTTGTTACCTGCCGTCTTGCCGGCAATACCTATGCGGACCCCGGGGTACTTCGCCAGCATGGCGTCACGCAGTTCTCGCGCAGCCGCCATCGCCTCGGGGATTTCCTTGGAACGATCCAAACCCGGCATTTGCATGGTGATGTTAATGCCGGTAGCGGCGCCGGCTTCAGAGATCAGGCGCTTGACCAGGATCGGCTCACCCATCGCGACTTTACGAATCGCGGCCAGTTCGGTGTCGCTCAGTTCCTGTGCATTTTCCACCAGTGGTCGCACGGCCAGATCATCGCCCTGCGCCTCGGTGTGCTGGTAATTGCTCAGCGAGTCGACGCGCTGGGCAAAGGGCAGAAGCCAACTTGCTTCGGTCATCTCCTCGACCAGTGCCAGGGTCTCACGCGTAAACACGTCCCCGTTCTCCGGGCCGATGATGAAGAACAGATTATCGTCACGCGCATAGGTGTCGCGCTGCACGTTGTACAGGGCAAGCTGCGGGTCGTCCGGATGGAACATCACCTCCAGGTCCGTGCTCAACTTGAGCCGGCTCATGCCATAGCCGGCCGTGCCCACCAGGGAAAGCATCAGGATGAGCAGCCAGTATCGGCGACGAACAATAAATTCGGCGAGGGAGGTAATGGTGGTCATGTTACGTACCGACTGGTATGTATGTAATGTGATTATGCGAAGCCCTGAGCGAGACTGCAACAATCAGGCGGAAATTACTTAATAAATACTACTGCTGCTGGCGACGGCGCAGGAAGTCGACTACCTTGCCCGTGCCCTGCTTGCTCGATGCCTGGTCGGCACCATAAGTCCGTTCTTTGAGGCGCAGCAGGCAGCTATCGAAGGTACGACTGATAAAGGTCGCATTATGGATGCGCTCGATCTTGGGCCACGCCGCACGCTCTCCCTCAATGATAAATTCATTGATATCGCTTGGCGTTGGGTTTGCCAATACCATCAACAACTTACGTGTCTGGTTTTGAGGAAATATATTGATATCCCCACTGTATTTCTGGTCGGTAATCGAGTGCATTTTACCGATCAGGTTACTCACCACGTTCGGCTGCATGTGCCGACGTGCCAGCTTGAGCGTATTGCGCCCCGTTGAAGTCACCATTTCCTTGGCAAAAGGCACGACGCCCCTGGCCTGCCGGCGATCCTTCTTGCTCAGGAATGGCACCACGTGTGGGTTGGTCTGGCTGACGATGTAGTGGTTTACATTGTGCATGCGCGACAGGCGCAGCATGGGCAAATCAGACTCCACCGAGCCATCCAGCCAGCGTGAACCCGGCATGTAAGGCACCACGCGTCCATTGATGTCCTTGGCCTGCAACTCGACCGGCGGAAACACGCCGGGTACGGCACAGGAAGCCAGCGAGGCGCTGCGGATGAGTACGTGCGGCGAGGTCAGGTAATTGAGGATGCGACCCTGCTGGTGATGTCCGGCCGGAGATACGGTGATGTTGATAATACGCCCGGTGTACTCGAAGGCTTCTTCGAAGGTCATGTCACCGATGTTGTCTTGCAGGCAGTCAGCCAGCTGCTGGCCGTCCATGATCGCGCGTTCACGAATCGCACCCCATACACCGAGCCCGCGCCAGGCCTGCAAGGTAAGGTATTCGGGGTCGAACATCTTGACCAGGTCCTGGTCATTATGGGTACCGATGGCCCCACCAATAATCGAACCGGCACTGGAACCGGACAGCACGCGAGGTAACAACCCCGCCTCAAATACGGCCTTGAGTACACCGATATGGAACATGCCCAGCGTGGCACCGCCGGACAGCATCAACGCCGAGCG